>DATLVT010000789.1:0-4731 GCA_035577105.1 Polyangia bacterium | reverse complement strand
AACCAGCCCCGCCCGCCCGCACCACCTGCGCCCCGCAGGCGCACCCCAAGATCAAGATCGACATCACATATGCCACCCATACCCGCCGTGAAAATGTATTCACCCTCATGACGCCCCCCCTGCCCAGTACAACGCAATCGGGATGCCATGTGCCCCGGCTTTTATCCGGCGAAGACCTGCGGCAGCGTGAACAAGCTGTCGAAGGATTCGGTGCTGAGCGCCGCTTCGATGGCCACGCGTTTGATGTCGAAGGGGTGCCAGCGCCGGGTGCTCTGGTAGCCGCCGTAATAGCTGAAGGCATAGCGCACGCCCTGGCGCGCCAGGCAGTCGTGCGTGTGGGCGTCGAACGAGTTGCGTCCGCCGGTGGGGTAGCTGAACAGGGTCATGGGCCGGCCCAGCTCCTGCTCCAGGCGCGCCCCGCAATAACCGATCTCCCACTCCTGCTGCTCCGGGGACAGGCGCGCCAGGATGGGATGCGTGACCGTGTGGCCGCCGATGGCCATTCCGGCGGCCGCCGCCTGGCGGACCATGTCCCAGGTCATCCAGGTCGCCTCGGCTCCGCCCGACGGGAGACGCCCGCTGCCGGTCGCCCGGGCGACAAAGTCGAGAAATTGCTGGGCCGCGCCCCCGGGCAGGCTCTTGTAGACATGAAGGAGGAAGCGAATCGCCGCATCCACCGCCGCCAAACCTTGCAGCGGCAGCCGTTGCGGGAAGAATTCGTTGCCGGCGATGGCAGGAAGGGCGCTGTTCTTGACCATCCAGGCGATCTCGTCCCACCACGAGGCCCCGCGCCCGTCCAGGAATGACGTCGTCACGAAGAAGGTGGCCTTGACCCCGTGCTGGCGAAGGACCGGCAGGGCCGCCGTGAAGTTGTCGCGATAACCATCATCAAAGGTGATCTGCACGAAACGGCCGCGCCGTCGCCCGGTCAGGACGTCGTCAAGATCGTCCGGACCGATCACGTCGCAGTTGACAGCCAGCGAGCGGACCTGCGCGTCGAAGGCCTCGGGCGTCGCGCTGAACAGCGCATCGTCGCCGTCGCCGTCGTCGGCGTGCCCGATGCGGTGATAGTTGAAGACCAGGAGCCCGTCCCAGCTGCCCATCCAGGCCAGCAGGCGTCCAAGCCCTGTCGCCGACAGGATGCGGGCCGCGCTTTCTCTTTTGGACATCGCCGTCAGTCCTCCGAGCGCTGGCAACGCAAGCGTCGCGCCAAGCGGCCCTGACCCCGGGTTCCGTCGGCGCGCCGGGCAGCTGCACAGTCTGTGCAGCGTTCAGCTGTGCCGATTGTTCAACCCGATTGCGCAGTCTGTTCATCAGCGGGGTTGGACAAGGTCCCTGAAGCCCGCAGAAAGAGGTTTCACCGTCGGCACGACGATTGCTGACCCGGTCCCCATGTCTGTCGCAGAAATCCTCTCGGATGAACTAGAGCCAACCAGATTCCCGCTGCGCCTCGTGCGAACGAGCGAGCGAGCGAATCTTCCCGCGTCTCCGCTTGAACCACGGCGGCGGACCCGCGCCCGTGATGCCGCGCCCAGGCCGGCGCCGTCCGACTTCACCGTCCGGGCAGTGGCCTTTCTCCCTGACCTGGAGCGCTGGGCGCGCCAGCTGACCACCCAGCCCTCCGACGCCAAGGACCTGGTCCAGGAGACCTACCGCCGCGCCCTGGAAGCGCACCAGCAGTTCCACCCTGGCTCCGACCTGCGCGCCTGGCTGGGCTGCATCCTGCGCAACCTGCACCGCGACCGCCTGCGCCGCAGCTGGCGCGAGATCTCCATGGGCGGTGACGACGTCTGCGTCTTCGCCGCCCCCACCCCCGAACCCCGACCCCTGTGGGCCATGGTCTCCGACGAGGAACTGGACCGCGCCCTGGTCGCCCTGGCCCCGGTCTATCGGACCCCGTACGTCCTGCACACGGTCCACGGCCGGTCATACAGCGAGATCGCCAAGCAGATCGGGATCCCCTCGGGGACGATCGGGTCGCGGATCCACCGGGCAAGGGCGCTGCTGCGGCGGTATCTGGTGAGCGGGGGCGAGGAGGGACGGGAGGATGGGGCGGGGGCGGGGGCGAGGGGACGGCGGGCGGGGCGTCCGCCGCGCACTGTGCCGGTCAACAAGATGGAAACGGGCGCATAGAAGTCAGCTGCTGCTCACCTCACACGGGCCCTGAACAATCGAGCGGATCGCCAGCCCACTCCCTCGATCCAGGTGGCGTTCGCAGGTCCGCTGGCGCGTAGACGTTGCGGTGCAGGTGCCGGGCGGCGAGTTCTCCTCATGACCGCATCAGGTTGCGACTGTTGTGATGCTTAAGTTGCTGCGTCTGACCCGGTTCGCCTGAAGAAATCGAGCAGATTCGCCTTTGCAAAAGCGTCTTCCCGATCCGCCGCCTTCCCGCGAGAGCTACAGCCCCGATCACTCTCATTTCCGGCTTAGCGCATAGCCTAAAATCCCGCTAAGGAATCGGCGGGCCGTCGGGCGTTGGCCACCCGTCCAAATACAGCACGGACTTGAGATGATGGTCGTACGTTGCGATCACTGGTCGAAAGTCGATGAAGTCGAGTAGCGCAGAAAGGCTGTTACGAGCCTGGTCGACCACGACCCCTTTTCGCTTAGGCCAAGTGATTGTGTCGTCGCGATTCTCAGACGGAAGGACACGCATCTTCGGCGTGAATTTGTAGGCGGCGCGAATGTCGATGACGGGACGCTGGGATCCCGTCACTCTCATGTCGGGCGTGATCAGCCCGCCTTGAATCTCCTCGCCGTTGTAGGCTTGACGGGCATTCTTTGCCACTTCGACAACGCCCATCTCGCGAGCAAGTTGGATGTAATCGGCGACATCCTGAACCGGATCGTCAAACTCCGGAGACTTACCGCTTCCCATGTCGGCACCTCCTCCTTTGCTTTGCCTTTTCCAACCAAAGCTCAGGACCTGGTCTTTTTCGTTCCTCTCAATCGTGAGTTTTGCTGCCAACTTGTTCGTGCCGAAGAGTTCGTTGCCATAATGAACCGCATCCGGTTCGCATTTAAGTCTCTCGCTCTGGTCTACGAGTAGAAGCGGTGTAAACAACCGGTTTCGCGAGTCCATCATTGGAACAATAGATGAGTATGGACTTCGCCACCGATATGGACGGTGATTCTTAACCGTGCTGACCACAAAATTGAGAACGAGCTCTTTGTAGGGGCCAGCGATCGTGTCACGATAGTCGACAACCCATAGCTCAGCGTATCCGAATTTGTCGCCCGGCGAGCCGAATCCATCGCCAGATCCAACGATGTGACCACTGACGGGGAAGAAACCTGTGTCTTTTGTAAACTCCTGCAAAGCATTCATATTTCTGGCCTGACCATGAATGACTAGGGAATCTCCCTCATAAACGTGGAAGGGAATGAGATACGTCGTATTGTCGACGCTCAATTCGTGAAGTCGCCACCGCCTAAACATTGGATCTTTCCGCCCTGCGCTCGCGGGCGCGCCCCTGAGGAGGTTTTCAAGTTCGTCGTCCCGCAATGGCCGCGCCGCCAGTGCGGCGGTCTGAACCTTCTTGGCAGGCCCATGGTAGGGAAGGCTGCCACGCGTATCCCAATTGTCGCGGGGCAACCGCTCGGGAGCTGCGAGGTGAGCGGGCTTCAGTAGGCTTTTGTCTCTTCTGTCGTCCAGTAGAGCGAGATCTCCCAAAGTGTCGAGCGCCCAACCGGCGGAGACCAAGAAAGTGCTTAAGTCAACGCCGCTCCAAGGCAACCCGCGCTCATATCGTTGCTCGTCAGCCTCCTGAAATCGTTGAAGCCAGTCGGGCTCGCGGTCGAACGGATCGAAAACCTTGCAGAGATCGTCCCTGTCGCCCTCTGCGATAAGAATAGCGTTGACGGCATTGCGGGCGGATTCGCAAGCTCCCTCCATACAGGCAAGGTCCGTTTTCGTTCGAACATAGTCTCCCGCGAAGAAAAGGTTGTCGATCCCTTCGCACTTTGTCGGCGGTCGCAGTTCCCAGGTGCCCGTGGCATTGATGAGGATCCTCTCAGGCTCTTCCTCAAGGAACCAGCCCAACACGTTGCCACCGGCGTCAAGTCCCTGGCCGCCAAGGCCGCTTCTTATTTGCCCGAGAACCTCACGAAAGATCGAGAAGTGATCATTGGCCGCCGCCAGCATTTTCGCCGATGGCGTGTTTCCGCGTCCTGGGAGGTCCCAACTGGAAACATCGACTGAAATGACGCCTCCGATGCGTTTTTCTCGGAGGGCCGCACGGTGGCGGTCCAACCAGAACTGATTCTGTGAGATCGAGGTCAGTCCCCAAGGGCTGTCGAGCAACATTTGGTGCCCATGACAGATCGGCACGTCCTCCTTGAGATAGATCTGCAGGCCGGCCATGACAGCCAAGTGATTCGCCGCTAACTTCCGCAACGGGTTCAACGTCCGTGCGCCCGCCTCGCGGAACTTCGGAGTCGCATCGGCGAGAGCGGCGACGGTTTCGACCGGTAAAGCGCAAACGACGTGATCGAAGGGACCGAAGTCCTTACCACCAGCGAGCACGCGAGTGACCTTGTGTCGTTCGATCCCAATGCTGCGAATCTCGAGTGTCCGTGTTTCGAACTCGTCGCCCCAATTCTTGCGGAGATATGCAACCCAAGGATCGATCCATGCCTCGTTCGTTGGGCCATTGAGCACGCGATCCATGGTGTTGTCCTGCTCGATCAGACAGAGCAGCAGTTGAATCGCAACGTTTCCCATCGTCTTCG
>DATLVT010000788.1:0-21277 GCA_035577105.1 Polyangia bacterium | reverse complement strand
CTGGTGCGCGCCGCCCAGGAAGGGGTGGAGCGGCTGTCAGCACGATATCGAGAGATGTACGGCGCCCTGTCGCCGGGGGACCAGATGCGCGTTGATCGCACGCTGGGCCGGCGCGTCGTCGATATCAAACGGCTGGCCTCGCTGCTGCCCAAGGTCGCCCAGGTCAGCGGCGAGAGCACGCCCGACCGCCAGGCGGGCGCCTCTGCCGTCGGCGAGCGACGCATCACCGGCGTCTCGTGGAGCCACGACCGGGGCGTCACCGGCGGCCCGGCCATGCGCGTGGGCGGCGAGCTGGAGTCCTGGTGCGGCAAGTGCGGCGCCAGCACCACCCACAACATCGTGGCCATGGTCGGCACGGAACCCAAGCAGGTGCTCTGTCAGGTCTGCAACTCGCGGCACGCCCACCGCACCTCGTCCGCCCGCAAGTCCAGCGAGGCGGCTGCCGCGGCGGTCGATACCCGCACCCGAGGGGGCGGCGATCCCGAAGCGGCCAGACGCGCCGAGAACCTCCGGGCCCTGGCCCAGGAAGTTTCGGCAGCCACCGAGATCCGGTCCTTCGATCCCAAGGGGCGCTACAAGGCTGGCGAGATCATCGTCCACCCGGAGTTCGGGCGCGGCAAGGTCGAGAACGTCCTGCGCTCAAGCCTGCTGGTGCGATTCGCCGCTGGCGGCCTGAAGTCAGTGATGTTGACCTAGCCCGGGGGGGGGTTCGTCCCCTACTCCACGGCGTCGATGTCTTCGAGGAAACGCTTGAGCAGGCCGTCGACCATCAGATTTCGGCTGGCGGCGTCGTAGCGGCCGGCGCGATAGCCGCCCTGGGTCTCTTCGAACTTGGTGCGCACGCCGGCGATCAACGTGCGGTAGGCCGAGACCTTGCCGGTGATCTCTTTCTGGTTCTTGACCATGTAGCTGACCGCCGACAGCGCCGCCGCGCCGGTGAGGATGATGCCCAGCGGTCCTGACAGGGCATAGCGCAACCCCACCCGCAAGGCCACCACGCCGGCCGCGCCCAGCGCCGCCTTCTTCAGGCCAGAGCCGTCGCGGATAGAATCAGCCGCCATCGACGTCATCTGTCCTGAAGCGATGACCAGCGCGATGAAGTTCCCGCGCCGGTTCTTCCAGCCGCGATCGTAGTAGTCGCGAATGGCCTGCTTCATGAAGGCGTCGTAGTCGTCAAACACCTCTGGTTTGGGGTCAGAGTCCTTCGGCTGATCTCGCGCCTCGGTCGCCATGCGGCCATTCTAGCAGACCTGCGCTACCCTCCCTGTGTGCGCCGTCGGTTCGGCTTCCTGGTTCTGTTCCTGGTCGTGCTCTCCGGAACTGCCGCCAGCCCGGCGTCTGCGGGGCGATCAGCGGCCGCTGCGTCCGCCGCCAGGCGGGCCGAAGCAGAGCGGGCGCTGCGCAGCGGACGATACGAGGCTGCGCTGAAGCTGGCCGGCGAGCTGGCCAGGGGGACGCCACCAGACGCCCCCGGAACGATCCTGGCCGCGCGGGCTGCCCTGGGGCTGGGGCGCTACGAGGAGGCGCGCCGTCGGCTGGAGGCCGCCGTCGACGCCTGGCCGGACAACCTGCCCTTGCGCGACTGCCTGATGCGCCTCTACGAGTCGACGGGACAACGGGGTGCCCTGACCCCGCTCATCGACCGCAGCTATGACGACTGGAAGAACGGCCGTGTCGACAAGACCCACGCCGTCGATCTGATGGCGGTGGCGACCGCGGTCCGTCTGGACAACAACTGGAAGGACGCCAACGACGTCCTTCGCGACGCGGTCCGGGCTGACCCGAAAGCCACCGAGGCCAACGTCGACTGGGGTTTCGTGTTCCTGGAGAAGCATTCGGTCGCCAACGCCGAGACCTCCTTTCGCGACGTGCTGAAGCTGGAACCCGATCACCCGGACGCGCACGTCGGACTGGCCCGCGTGCTGCTGGAGCAAAGCTACGACGTGGCGGCCGCCGACGCCGAGCTGGGCGCCGCCCTGGCCGTCAACCCCCATCACGCCGGTGCGCTGGCCCTGCGCGCCGAGATCGCCCTCGATGGCGAAGACTTTGCCGGCACCGCCGCGCTGGTGGCCGCCCTGCGCAAGGTCAACCCGCGCGATCCCGGCGCCGCCCGCCTGGCCGCGGCGTCGGCGCTGCTGCGCGACGATCGCGCCGGGTATGAGCAAGAGCGCGACGGTCGACTGGCGGTCAATGCCACCGACGGTGACTTCTTCGCCTTCGTCGCCGAGGCGCTGGACCACCACCGCCGTTATGACGATGCGCGCGGCATCGCCGACGAAGGGGTGCGCGTCGATCCGACCAGCGCCCGCTGTCTGCTGTCGCTGGGGACGACGCTGCTGCGGCTGGGCGACGAAGAGGAAGGGCTCTCCGCCCTACGCAAAGCCTGGAAGCGCGATCCGTATGACGTGCGGACGTTCAACCTGCTCAACCTTTTCGACAAGGTCATCCCCAGCCAGTACACGTCGGTCAAGACCGAACATCTGCGCTTCCGGGTGCCGATCGCCGCTCGCGTGGCCGTGCAGTCGGTGGTGGCGCCGTTTCTGGAAGAGACCTACGCCCGCTACGTCGCTCGCTATGGCTTCACCCCGCGCGGTCCCATCGTCCTCGAGCTCTACGCCGATGCGGCCCACTACGGCGTGCGGACGGTGGGCTTGCCGGCCATCGGCGTGGCCGGGGTCTGCTTCGGGCGGGTAATCACCTCGCAGGCACCGACCAATCACGTCTTCAACTGGGCGCTGGTGCTGTCGCACGAACTGGCCCACGTCTTCGCCATCGAGCTGTCCCGTTCGCGCGTCCCGCGCTGGTTCACCGAAGGGTTGGCCGAGCTGGAGACCATGCGGGCCCGCCCCGAATGGAGCCGGCATGACGAGGTGGCGGTGTGGGGCGGCCTGAAGACCGGCCGGCTGCCGACGCTGATCAACCTTTCCACGGCGTTCACCCGGGCCCAGGACGCCGACGACGCCACCGCGGCCTATGCGCACGCCGCCGCCGCCCTCGACTTTCTCGAGCGCCGTTTCGGGTTCGCCAAGATCCGGGCCGCCCTGGTGCAATATGGCCGGGGGGCGCGGGGCGCGGACGTGCTGGAGACGCTGTCGGGCATGAAGGCCGACGAGTTGGAGGCCGCTTTTCGCGCCGATTTCTTTGGGCAGACGGTTCGCTATGACCAGCAGTATCTGCCCACGCAGACCTTGCGACGTTCGCTGCCCGAAGCCCAGCGCCTGGTCGCCGCGTCACCGAGGAGCGCCATCGCGCACGTGCAGCTCGGTCTGGCGGCGCTGAATCACGGCGATGAGAAGACCGCCGCAGGCGCGCTGGGCAAGGCGAGCGCTCTGGCGGGCGGCAGTGCGGGCGTCATCGCCGGCTCGGCGGCCGGCGTGGACGAGGCGGCCGCGATCCTGTTCCTGACCGCCGAGCTGGCCCTGGCCCGCCGCGACGCCGACCGCGCGATGGCGGCGCTGGAGGCGTTGCTGGCTCTGCCCGACGGGCGCGGCGACGGCTATGACGTGCGGGTGCGGCTGGCCCTGTCGGAGATTCATCGCAAGAACCAGCCGCGCGCCGAAGCGCACCTGCGCAAGGCCATCGCCTTCGATCCCACCCGCGTCGAGGCGCACGCTTTGTTGACCGAGCTGCTGGGAGACATGGGCCGTCCCGAAGACAAGCTGACCGAGCAGGAGGCGACCCTGCGCCTGGAGAGCCAGAGCATCAAGGTGGCTAAGCAGGCGCTGCTGGCCAACGCCCGCGCCGGGCGAGCGGGACGGGTCATCGCCCTCGCCGCCACGGCCATCTTCATCGACCCGGCCGATCCGGAGATTCACGCCGCCCTGGCCCGGGCGCTGGCCAGCACCGGCCAGACGGCGGCCGCGGCGCGATCCTTCGAACAGGCGCTGCTGTTCTCCCCCGCTCCCACCGACGCCGCCGACATTCACCGCGCGCTGGCCGGCCTCTACACGCGCCTAGGTGACGGTACGCGCGCCGCCGCCCACAACGCCGCTGTTCGCTAGCGGTCGCGCCGACGTCGAGGCACCGACGGTGGAGACCGCCGGCCGCCGCGGGTCCGGCGCCGCTGCCGGTCGCGGAAACGTGATGACGAACCTTGTGCCGCTGCCGGCGTCGCTGACGACGTCGATGCGCGCGCCGTGCTCCAGGACGATCTGCTGCACCAGGGCCAGCCCCAGACCGGTCCCCTTGGCTTTTGTCGAGAAGAACGGGTCGAAGATCTTGCCCAGGTTCTCGCGCGGTATTCCCGGGCCGCTGTCTTCCACCGACAGGCGCACGGTGGCGTCACCGGCGTCGTCGGGCGCCCCACCGCTGGCGGTCGCCGGCGTCGCATCGCTGGCGGTCTCTGGCGTTGCATCGCTGGCGGTCGCCGGCGTTGCATCGACGACCACGCGCAGCCGGCCGCCGCCCTGTCCTTCCAGCGCCTCGCGCGCGTTGCGGACCAGGTTCAACAGCGCCTGCCGCAGCTGGCTCTCGTCGGCCAGGATCTCCGGCAGGGCGCGACCGACGTCGATCTCCAGGGCGATCCCCGCCTGGGTCAGCTCGGCGCGGGCGAACTCCATCACCGCCGTGACGATGGCGCCCAGATCTTCGCGATCCAGCTTGGCGCGCGGCAGCCGGGCAAAGCGCAGGTACGTCTCGGTGATCTCGGTCAGGCGATCGACCTCGCTGCTGATCGAGGCCAGGAGCCGGCGCGATTCGCCGCTGCTGCCGCCGATCTCGTCACCCAGCAACTCGGCGTAAAGGCCGATCGAGGCCAGCGGGTTGCGCACCTCGTGGGTGATCTGCGCGGCCATCCGTCCCACCGTGGCCAGTCGTTCGGAACGAATCAGCTGCTGCTCACGCTCCTGAAGGGCGCCGGCCATGGCGTCGAACTCGCGCGCCAGATCGCCGATCTCGTCGTGCGAGGCGACGCCGGTGCGACGGGCATAGTCACCGCCGGCCACCTCGCGCACGCGGGCGCGCAGCACGCGTAACGGGCGCAGCGTCCGATAGATGAACAGGAAGGAAGCCACCGCCAGGATCAAGCCGGCCAGCCCCAGGCCCAGGGCCACCTGCAGGGCGGCCTCCTCGTCGTCGCTGAGGCGCTGGGCGATCTGCCCGTTCTCGCCGCGCAGCGGGCGGCGCATGCGGTTGAGGCTGTGGGTCAGCATGGCAAAGTGACTCTCGAACTCGGGACGGGCCTTGGGATCCGACGCCACCTCGGCCGCCCCCAGCTCACCAGCCAGGGCGTCGACCTGCTGCTTCAACGCCAGCAACTGGTTGCGCTTGGCTTCGAAGTCCGGCCGCCGGAAGGAGGCCGGCTCCTTTTCCAGATACCGATCGATGGCGCCCACCGCGTCGTCCAGATGCTTGCGGGCCATGCGGAAGGCCAGCGCCAGGTTGGGATCCAGCCGCAGGTTGCGTCCCAGCGACGCGGCAAAATCGTTCAGCGACTTCCAGGCGGCGTCGACCGAACCCTGCAGGTCCAGGTACGCCTCGTTGGCGACGACGCCCTGCCGGGCCCGGTGAATGGTGATCACCGTGAAGGTGGCGTTCGCGCCGAAGGCAAGGAGCAGCACCGTGAAGGCCAGGAGCACCTTTCCGGAGACGCCAAGACGCATGACCGTGTAACGCTAACACGCCGACCGCACCCCTGAAATTTGTCGGGCCGGAGGCCAGGCGTGCGAGCGACCAGCAGTGTCTCTATCAACAAGTGTTCGACACGAAAGGCCAAGGGACCGGCATGCACGCAGACAGGCCGGTAATTGACATGGTAGAAGCCTGCAGAAACAATGCCCTGTCGTATGACTTTGCGGTGGATGACGCTGGCGCTGGCCGCGATGACGTCGGGGATTGTCTCCCTGTCGACCGTGGCCCACGCCGCAGCCACGCCAGGGTCGTCGACGACCGTCGCTGTCCTTGGGTTGGAGGCGGTCGACGTTCCCGACGCCATCGCCCTGGAGATCACCGAGGCGTTGCGGCAAAAGGTCGCGTCGACGCCGGGATTTCAACTGGTGCAGGGCAAGGACCTGGTCGAGATCAAGCTGGTGTTTGGCTGCTCCGACGAAGCGCCGACCTGCATGGCCCAGGCGGGAACAACGCTGGGCGCTGCCAAATTGATCTTCGGCAACGTCCGGCGCGTGGGCGCCGAGTACATGGTGGCGCTGAAGAGCGTGGACGTCAGCAAGGCGGCGGTCGAGGGCGCGACATCGGATACCATTCCGCTCAAACGTGCTGAGCCGACGGTCTTCCACGCGCGCACGGCACGCTGGATCGCGAAGCTGACCGGTCGCGAGACGACGGGCAGCCTGGAGGTGCGCGCCAACGTCACCGGCGCGGCCATCACCCTGGACGGCGTCGCCGTGGGGTTGACCGATTCGTCACCTGTCAGTGTGTCTGACGTCGCGCCCGGGCGGCATCAGATCGCCGCCGAGAAGCAGGGCTATGCGACGTCACGCCAGGACTTCGCGCTGGCCGCCGGGCAGAATCTGCCTCTGGGCCTGACGCTGACGCCGGTGAGCGTCAGCGTGGGCGCAGGAGCCAAGACCAACCTGGAGCCGACGGTCGTGCGCCGCACCGGCGACGAGAGTGCGCCGCCCGGATCGACGGCGGGTGCGCCGATCAACCTGGCGCGCGTCGGCTTCTGGACGGCGCTGGTCGGGGCAGCCACCTCGGCGGCGCTGGCGTTCAAGTTCGGCCACGACGTCACGCAGATCAACCAGGATCTGGACCCGCTGCGCCGCTACGACTGCGGCAGCCGGTCCCCCACCGGCCTTTGCAACAAGAGCGGCGAGCCAGCCAACGGGCTGACCTTGGCGGAAAAAGGGACGGTGGCCAGCAAGACCGACGACGGCAACCGCGCCCAGACCCTGCAGTGGGTGTTTGTCGGTCTGATTCCCCCCTTCGCCATCGCTGGCGGATACCTGCTGTACAAGGGTTACCTGGATACTGAGGCTAATGGATCCTCGACCGGCGTCGCGCATGGGCTCAGAATATTTCCTACGGCCAGCGCGTCCGCCGGAGGGGTGATGGCCGAGTTCGACTTCTAGCTGCTGCCGTGAGGGTGACGTAACGTTGATGAGCCTAGTGAACCAGACGATCGGCAATTACAAGGTAATCAAGCTTCTCGGCGAGGGCGGAATGGGCGCCGTCTATCTGGCCGAGCATCCGGTCATTGGGCGCAAGGTCGCCATCAAGGTTCTCCACGTCTCCCTGGCGCGCGACGCCGACATCGTCGGGCGTTTCTTCAACGAAGCGCGCGCCATTCACACCATCGGCCACGAGAACATCGTGGAGATTCTGGATTTCGGACAGACGCCTGACGGACAGCCCTACTTCATCATGGAGTACCTGTCCGGCGAATCGATGAATGACCGGGTCGGGCGTGGGCCGATGCCGGCGGCCGAGGTGGCGCTGATCGCCGATCAGATTTGCCGCGCGCTGTCCGCCGCGCACGCCAAGGGAATCGTCCACCGCGATCTGAAACCGCACAACGTTCACATCCAGATCGACGACGAGGGCAAGCCTGTCGTCAAGTTGCTGGACTTTGGCGTGGCAAAGATCTTGGGCGCGACCGACACCGCCGGCCAATCGGTCAAGACGCGCACCGGTTCGCTGATGGGGACGCCGCTTTACATGTCGCCCGAGCAGTGCCGTGGCAGCGGAACGCTGGACCACCGAACGGACATCTATTCCCTGGGCGTCATGATCTACGAGATGCTGGCGGGACGTCCCCCGTTCACCGCTGAAGGCGTGGGCGAGCTGTTCGCCAAGCACATGCTGGAGGAGCCCCCTCCCCTCCTCGAGTTTGCGCCGGACACACCGCCGGCGATGGCCGCGGCCGTGATGCGATCCCTGGCGAAGAGTCTCGATGAGCGGTTCGCCACCATGGAGGAGTTTCGGTCCGCGCTGGTCAAAGGCGCCGCTGGCGGGCCGCTGACGATGCGTACCGCGGCCGTGCGCCAGACCAATGTCACGGTCCCCAAGTCCGCCACGCAGACGCGTGCCCAGCAGTCGACCACGCTTTCGTCGGCGTCCTCGGAGATCGAAGACGACCTGCAGCCACCCCGCCGTCGCTCGGGTCTGGCCATAGGCGCCGTGGCCTTGGTCGCCGCCGGTGTCCTGGGCGTCGTGTTTCTCAAGCGACCGTCGCACGTGGATTCATCGACGTCGCCTGCCCCTCCCGCGCCGGTCGCCATCCCCACGCCACCGCAGGCTCCGGCGCCGGCCATGGTCACCATCCGCATGGAGGCCACGCCCGTTGGAACGCACGTCTTTCGCGCCAGCGACGACAAGGATCTGGGCACCGTCCCCGTCGAGTTGAAGGTGCCCAAGAGCACCGTCCACTCGGAGTACGTCTTCCGCTCCGACGGCTACAAGAACAAGGCACTCACCGTGGAACCAAACGTCGACCGCACCATCCACGCCGCCCTGGAGAAAGAGCCGCCTCCGGCCCCGGCGGTATCGCCTCCAGCGCCCCAGACGCCTCCCCGGGCCGCCTCGGACGCGCCCAAGAAGCCAGCCCCTGCTCACCGCCCCTCGTCGCCCCGCCGCCGCAGCCCCAACCCCGACGAAGACGGCCTGGCTACTCCGAACTTCTAGAGGCGTGACCAATTAAGGAGCTAACTGATCGATCTTGTTGAGGCGTTGATCGCCTAAGTGATCGATTTCCCGTCATAACTGATCAGGCCTCTAGTTGAGCTGCGCTGCGCTCACCCGTCATCCTGGGCGCCGGAGCGACCGAAGGGAGCGAGTTTATCGACGGGAGCGCGGGCTGTGCCCGCGCGGGTCACGGTGCGAGAGGCGCTGGGGAGGGCCCGCGGGCGCGGGAGGGGCCAGCAGGCCCCTTCCACGCAGCGAGCGCGGCGAGCGGGTATTACGCTTTCTCGGGATCCGGCAGCGGTCGCGGCGGCGCGAAGATGCTGGGCCGTGACGGCGTTGCCTTGGGCTTCTCCGTCGTGCGGCTGGAGGTGAAGGGCACCGGCGGCTTTCGGTCGAGGCGGCCGCCGGCGAAGATGGTGTCGATCTCGGCGCCGTCGATGGTCTCGAACTCCAGGAGGGCCTCTGCCAGCGCCTTCAGCTTGTCCAGATGCTCGACGACGATCTTGCGGGCCCGATCGTAGTTCTGGGTCACGATGCGGCGAACCTCGGCGTCGATCTCGACCGCGGTCTGCTCGCTGTAGTCCTTGCCGCCGTCGCCAAAATCGCGGCCCAGGAAGACCTCGCCCTCGCGCTTGCCAAAGTGCAGCGGCCCGATCTTCTCGGACATGCCCCAGTCGCAGACCATCTTGCGGGCCATGTCGGTGGCCACCTGGATGTCGTTGGACGCGCCGGTGGTGAGTTGATTGAAGATCAGCTCCTCGGCGACCCGACCGCCCATGGCCACGGCGATCTGATCATTGGCCCCTTCCAGCGACAGGTTCAGGCGATCCTCGGCGGGCAGCTGCTGGGTCAGACCCAGGGCCCGACCGCGCGGGATGATGGTGACTTTGTGGACCGGGTCCGAGCCCTTCATCATCTTGCCGACCAGGGCGTGTCCCGACTCGTGAAAGGCGGTGACGCGCTTGTCGTTGTCGCTGATGATCATGGACCGACGCTCCGGTCCCATGAGGACCTTGTCCTTGGCCATCTCGAAGTCGAGCATGTCCAGGCGGTCCTTGTCGGCCCGGGCGGCGAGCAGCGCCGCTTCATTGACCAGGTTCTCGAGATCCGCGCCCGAGAAGCCCGGCGTTCCGCGAGCGATGACATCCAGATCGACGCTGCTTCCCAGCGGCGTCTTCTTGGTGTGCACCTTCAAGATACCAGTCCGGCCCCGGACGTCAGGACGGGGGACCACGATGCGGCGGTCGAACCGACCCGGACGCAGCAGCGCCGGATCCAGGACGTCGGGACGGTTGGTGGCGGCGATCAGGATGACACCGTCATTGGACTCGAAGCCGTCCATCTCGACCAGCAGCTGATTCAGCGTCTGCTCGCGTTCGTCGTGTCCGCCGCCCAGGCCGGCGCCTCGGTGGCGACCGACGGCGTCAATCTCGTCAATGAAGATGATGCAGGGGGCATTCTTCTTTCCCTGCTCGAACAGGTCGCGCACGCGGCTGGCGCCCACGCCCACGAACATCTCGACGAAATCGGAACCTGAGATCGAGAAGAACGGCACCCCCGCCTCGCCAGCGATGGCTCGCGCCAGGAGGGTCTTGCCGGTTCCAGGAGGGCCCATCATCAGGACGCCTTTGGGGATACGGCCGCCCAGCCGGGTGAACTTCTTGGGGTCCTTGAGGAAGGCGATGATCTCCTCCACCTCGTCCTTGGCCTCTTCCACGCCGGCCACGTCGACGAAGGTGATCTTGCGCTGGTTCTCGGACAGCAGCTTGGCCTTGGACTTGCCAAAGCTCATGGCCTTGCCGCCGCCCACCTGAAGCTGGCGCATGAAGACCAGAAACAGAACGACCAGCACCAGCATGGGAAGCCAGGTGACAAACACCTGTTGCCAGAGGCCGTTCTCGTTCTCCTTGGTCACCTCATAGTTCAGCTTTGCCTTGTCCAGTCGGTCCAGCAGCTTCTCGCTGGCGATGCCGATGGTCACAAAGTTCTCGCCGTTGGCGTACTGGCCCCGGAACTCTGCGCTGTCCTGGTTCTTTCGGATCGAGATCGCGGCCCCCGGCTTGAACTTCTCCGGGTGCTGATCGACGTCCTGAACGAACTGCGAGAACAGGAGGTGATGATCTTCGGGGCGCTGGCTGTTCAAGAACTGCCAGACGACAACGAATGCGAAGATGAGAATGATCCAGACCAGGAATGTCTTATGACCTTGGCGCACTCGATTTCCTTTCAGGCGGGAGGCCTGGATCCCGCCGAGGGGTCCAGATTAAGAGGGATGCGAGCCGAATCGACCATATGTAGGGGCGACTTTAGGATCACGTTCAGAAAGTATTGTCCTCAAAACCAGACCCGTCAAACACTGGTTGCGTCTTGCTTTCTGAGCGTCCGCACGTAGACCCATCGTCGCGTCTCTGCGTCGGGACGTCCCACCTCCGACGGACGGAGCCCCGGCACGTAAAGGATAGTGTCGTCCGCGGCGGTTAACACCGGGAGCGATGCTCTTTCTGGCCGAGCGATCTTGGCGTCGATAAGGAGGTCGGAGACTTTTCGACTGCCCCGCCCCCCGCGCGGGCGCATGCGGTCACCGGGACGGCGCTGGCGAAGGACAAGAGGCGTCGGCACCTGGTCGGCGTCGAAGGCGACGCTGTCGGATGACGGCGACGATGACGACGAGGGTGCCGCCGAGCCTTCCTTGATCTCGATGCCTACCGGACCGCCCAGCCAGAACATGCCTTCCGTTGCGATGCTGACGGGCCCGGTTGGATGCAAGGTTCGTGGGGCGTCGGCGGCGGCGCGCCAGCGCGTCTGGCCATAGGCGACCTCGATGCGGCCGCCCGCCACGTCGACCACGGCGGTCCCGCCGCGACGTTGCAGTTGCCTGATGGTGGCGGCGGCCGCCCTCCCCACGTGAGCAGGGTCGATACCCCGGACGCCGTTCGGGCTGGCCAGGCGGCGGGCGTCGGCGCCCAGGGCGACCAGCGCCTCGGCCAGGCGGGGATTTTCTTCCCGCAGCAGCGGAAGCCAGCGGTGCCGCATGCGCGCGCGCGCAAAACGGGAATCCAGATTCGACGGGTCCTGGACGAACGGGAGACTGCGCCGACGCAGGTAGGTCTCGATCTGGTTTCGTCGTACGTCGAGGAGCGGCCGGATGAACAGGCCGCGCCGGTACGGGATGCCGGCCAGGCCGCGCACGCCGGTTCCCCGCAGGACCCGAAACAGGATCGTCTCCGCCTGGTCGTCGGCGTGATGAGCAAGAGCCACGCGCGCCGCGCCCACCATGCCCGCCAGATTTTCCAGGGCGTCCAGGCGCAAGGTGCGCGCCACCGCCTGCAGCGAGCCACCGCGGGTGGCGGACCGCGCGGCGCGCACGTCCACCTGCAAACGATGAAAAGGAACGTTCAGGGCGGCGGCCCGGGAGGCCACCAGGTCCGCCTCGCCGCGGGCTTCCGGACGCAGCCCGTGATCGACGGTGGCCACCTCCAGGTGGATCTCCAGGCGGCCCGCCAGCTCCCACAGGACGGCCAGCAGCGCCATGGAGTCGGGGCCACCGGAGACCCCCACCAGCACGCGATCGCCCGCCCCCAGGAGCTGTTCACGGCGAATTGTCTTCAGCACCGACGACAACATCGACGACGCCAGTTTACCGCGTATAAGACTACGGCAATGACTGACAAGGACCGAGACGCCCCGGACAACGTCATCGCTCTGTCGCGCTATCGCGCGCAGCTGGGTCGGGGCAAGCGCCTGCGCCGCGCGGATCTGTTGCTGTCCGGTCCCGATCCCGAACGCGCCATCCGCGCCCTGCCCGGCGACGAGCTTTACTACGTCGTTCAGGAGGTGGGCATCCGGGAGGCCGGCGACATTCTGGTACATGCGCGCGCCGAGCAGGTACAGGCGGTGATGGACTTCAGCCTGTGGCAGCGCGACGAGCTGTTGCCCGAGCGCATGGCCGAATGGATCGAGGTCATGTCCGAGGCCCCCTACGAAAAAATCGGCGAATGGATCTCCGGGCTGGACACGGAGCTGGTCGGCCTGCTGTTCACGCAGACCTTCCGCATCTATGACCTGTCGCAGGAGGAACCGCCCCACGAGGGCGAAGGCATCCTTTACGAGACGCCCGATCGCGTGTTCATCCTCGACGTGATCGGGTTCCCCCAGCACGAACCCACGCCGGCGGCGCCTGGCGAAGAGGGACAGCCGCCGGAATCTGCCCGCGCCATGGTGCGGATCATGGAGGGCCTCTATCGCGCCGATCACCGGCTGGCCGCTCGCTTGCTGATCGGCGCGCGGTCCGAGATGACGTCCAGCATGGAAGAGATGGCCTTTCGCTGGCGCTCGGGGCGCATGAGCGATCTCGGGTTCGCCGACTACTACGAAGCGCTGGAGGTCTACCGGGAGCTGGATCCAGCGTCGGTGCACCTGGGCGAGATCAAGCCGGGCACGCGCCTGCGACCGACCGCCACCGGGGCAGCCAGCCGCGACGGAACCGCCGAGGATTCCCTGCGGGCGCCGGCGGCGCTGATCGAACGGCTGGGCTCGCCGTCGCTGTTCGCGCGAACGGCGCGCCGTCTGGCGACGCCCGAAGAGGTCGCCGACCTTCACTTCGCGCTGGTGGCGCTGACCAACCGCGTGCTGGCCGCCGACCGCATCACGCCGGGCGACGACGAGGCCGTGGCCGGCACGCTGGGCCGGCTGGCGGCGACGCTGGACATCGCCGTGGAATTTCTGGCGCGCGGCGACGAGGATCGCGCCCTGGAGGCGATCAAGACCGTCTCCTTGATACGCCTGTTTCGATTGGGGGTCAGCCTGATCGGCAAGGTTCGTAAGCTGGCGCTGGCGCTGCAGTACAAGGGACCGTTCGTCGCCGCCGGCCGCAACCTGCTGGAGCCTGACGACACCACCGTCATGGAGTCGGTGACCCGGTTGCGCCCCCTGTTTCCGAACGCGCTGGAGGAGCCGCCCAAGCCGGGCGAGCGCCCCTTCGCTTCGGTCGCCGACATCGCGCGCGTGGCCGCCGCGCTCGAACGGGCCGGGGCCGCCCAGGCGTTGCTGGTGGGCCTGGGCGTTCGCCCTGCCGACCTTTCGGTGGACGCACTGCAGGGGACGATGGGGGCTGACCAGGCGGCACTGGATACCGGCGTCATCGCCAGGACCGCTCTCGTGCTGGGGGTCCTGGACTCCAGCAAGGTCATCAAGCTGCCGATGACCTTTCGGCCTCTCACCGCCGACGAGGTTCGTGAATTCGAAACCAGGTTCACAGCATCCAAGGGCGAGGAGGCTCGAATGAAGGCGACCGAAGTGAAGCGAAAAGCGAAGGCGATCCTGGACGCGGCATCGCCCAAGAACCTGGGTGCTGCGGTCGCCGACGTGATTCGTCGCTGGGTCGATAGCCTCGTTCCTCTGGAGCCGGTGCTGGTTCGTCAGCCGGCCACCCGCCGTCGGCGCCGATAAGCAGACGTCCCAGGCTTTCCCGTTTGACGGCCTGGGCGTGCAAGCGCAAAATCCGCGAGGATTGTTAGCGTAATCGGGTGCTTAGCCTGAATTTCTTCAAGCTCATTCGAATCGCCTTCGGGCTGCTCACCTTGCTTGGTGCCGGATCTTGGCCGGTGGCCCAGGCCCGCGTCAGCGTCGAGACCGAGACCCAGCAGCACGCCGATACCGGTCGACGCTATTTCGAGAAGGCGCGCTATCACGACGCCATCTCCGAATACCGCAAGGCCTACGAGTTGAAGGCCGACCCGGAGTTTCTCTTCTCGATCGCGGGCTGTTATCGACTGCTGGGGAACCGCGAGCGCGCGCTGTTTTTTTACGACCGCTACCTCACCACCGCGCCGGCCGGACCCAATCGCGTCGAGGCAGAGCGGTTCGTGGCCACTCTCGGCTCGCGAACACTGCCGCCCTCGGCGGCCGGGCTGGCCGAGGTGGCGCCCCTGCCCTCGCTGAGCAACGACGTCATCATCATTCCGCTGGCGGATGAGGAGGCGCCCGCCAGGCGCCCGCTGTGGAGACGCTGGTGGGTCTGGACGGTCGTGGGCGCGGCGGTTGTCGCGGGAACCGTCGCCGCCTTCGCGACGCGGCGCCGGGAAGACCAGACAGTGCCCACAACCGACCTCGGCAGCATGAGGTACTAGTGCACCGCCGCCGAGAATTTTCGGACGCGTTGATGCTGGCCGTGCTGGTGGCTGGCGTCGGCTGTCAGCGGGACGACGGGCCAGCGGTGCTGGTCGTGGACGTCAGCGTCCAGGGATCGCCGCCGCCGGTGCTGGCGCTGGCGGTGGATCTGACCACCAATGCCGGCACGGTGACCCGGCGTTACGCGCACAGCGACGGCACGCCGATCGTTTTTCCCACCACCCTGGCCGCCGAGATCCAGACAAAGATCAGCGGCCAAGCGGCCGTCGACATCAGCGCCTTCGACGCGCAGGGCGGGACGGTGGCGCGCGGACGACAGGCCGGCCTCACCCTGCGCAGCGGAAGCAAGCAAACCGTCAGCGTCAGCCTGGCCTGCGCGGCGACGGCTTGCGGTCAGGACGGCGGCGCTGGCGACGGCGCGGCCCCCCTGGACGGGGCAGGCTCGGACGCCGTCATTCCCACCTGCGGCAATGGAAGCCTGGATCCGGGCGAGACGTGCGACACGGCCATCGCCCCCGGCCAGCCCGGCGCCTGTCCACCCGATGGCTGCGACGACGGAAGTCCCTGCACCGACGATCGCCTGATGGGCAGCGATTGCACCGCCGCCTGCGTTCACACGGAAAGACCGCAGCGGATTCCTGGCGATGGGTGCTGTCCGACGGGGGCCAAGAATGCCGACGACCCGGACTGCTCCGCGACCTGCGGCAACGGCACCATCGAGGCCGGCGAGACCTGCGACACGGCGATCCCCACGGGCGCTGCCGGCGCCTGTCCCAGCGCCACCACCTGCGTCAGCGCCGACTCCTGCAGCACCGTCCTTTTGACCTCGCCCGGCACCTGTCAGAGCCGCTGCCTTCTCTTCGCGGTGACGGCGCCGTCGGGGGCGCGCTCGGACGGATGTTGCCCCAGCGGCGCCACGGCCGTCCTGGACGCGGATTGCCCCGCGCTGTGTGGCGACGGCGTGCTGGACCCTGGCGAGATGTGCGATCCCTCCCTGGCCCCGGCCAGCGTGGGCGCCTGCCCACCCAGCTGCGACGACGGAAATCCGTGCACCGCCGATCAGCGCAACGGCACCGGCTGCGCAGCCAGTTGCACGCACACGCCCATCACGTCGATGACGTCCGGGGACGGCTGCTGTCCCAGCGGCAGCAATCGCAACCGCGACAGCGACTGTCCGGCCAGGTGTGGCAACGGCGTGCTTGAAGAAGGCGAGGCCTGCGACTTCGGCCCGGCCAGTCCCGTCCCCTGCCCGACGGCGTGTCCCGCCAGCCCGTCCGCCTGTGTGAAGCGCGTTCTGACCGGCGATCGCGAGCATTGCAGCGTCAGCTGCACGGTCCAGCTGGTGACGGCGTGCTCGCTGGCAAAGGACGGCTGCTGCCCCAGCGGCTGCACGGCGTCGACCGACGCCGACTGCAGCGCCACCTGCGGGGACGGGGTGGTCAGCGGCCAGATGGGCGAGCTGTGCGACACGGCCATCACCAGCGGACCCGGCGCGTGCCCCACGCACTGCTCGGACGGGCTTGCATGCACCGCCGATGTTCTGGTGTCGGCGGGCACCTGCCAGGCGGCGTGCGTGTTCCTGCCCATCACCGCCTTCGTCCCCGGCGACGGCTGCTGCCCGTCGGGGGGACACTTTGGCGTCGACCCGGACTGCGCCCCCGTCTGCGGCAATGGCGTCGTCGAATCACCCGTCGAGAGCTGCGACTTTGCCGCCGACCCGGCCGCGTGCGCCGGCGCCTGTCCGCCGTCGAACGGTTGCAGCGTGTTCTCGCTGGAAGGCAACGCCCGCGCCTGCACCGCCCGCTGTGTGGCCAGCACCATCAGCGCCTGCCGCGACGGAGACGGCTGCTGTCCCCTCCACTGCACCAACTTCAACGACAACGACTGCGCGCCGCAATGTGGAAATGGCGTCGTCGAGCCGGGCGAGTCCTGCGACCGCGGCATCACCGCCGGCCTGTCCGGAGCGTGCCCCGCCTCGTGCGACGACGGCGATGCCTGCACCGTCGATTTCACCGGGGGGATGGTGTCGGCTTGCACGCGCACCTGTTCGCACGCCCCGGTCACGGCCTGCGTCGGCGGCGATCACTGCTGCCCGGCGGGCTGCGGACCGGTGAACGACGCGGACTGCGCCGTTCGCTGCGGCGACGGTCTGGTCGGCGGCGGCGAGACCTGCGATCCCCCGACCAGCTGTCCGACCACCTGCCCCGACGACGGCGATCGGTGCACGACGGAACGCCTGGTCGGCGACCCCGCCCGCTGCACGGCGGCCTGCGCGCATTTCCCGGTGACGGCCTGCTCGGGCGCGGTCTCCGACGGGTGCTGCCCGACCGGCTGCGACGCATCGACCGACACCGATTGTTAGCCGGCTATTGTAAAAAGGACCCTGAGAGGGTCCGTCAAATCCCCCGCGATGAGCACCGTCGGGCAAAGCCCTTCGGCGCTCACGCGTTCGATCTGGGGCGCCCCGGCTTGACAGGGTCGAGCGCCATGTCGTAGGGAACCGGGGAGTCTCGCGACCATCGTCGGGGGCGGGAATAGTCCCGGGCCCACGTCGATTGAGGGTGCCGGGACTTTTCCAACATGAGGCGCTGATGTCGGATGTGATGATTCAGGTCGAGAATCTGACCAAGGACTATGGCCCGACCCGGGCCGTGGACAACGTGACGTTCAACGTCAACAAGGGCGAGGTTCTTGGGTTTCTGGGTCCGAACGGCGCAGGCAAGTCGACCACCATGAAGATGCTGACCTGCTTTCTGGCGCCGACCGCCGGGCGGGCTCGGGTGGCCGGGTTCGATACCTTCGACCAGTCGCTGGAGGTGCGCAAGCGAATCGGCTACCTGCCCGAGGACACGCCCATCTACCGCGACATGACCGTGCTGGAGTATCTCCAGTTCGCCGCCGAGATGCGCGGCATGAGCCTGAGCAGCAGCGGCGTCCGCATCAAAGAGATCGGCGGCCGCTGCGGTCTGACCGAGGTGGCCGGCAAGCTGGTGGGAGAGCTGTCCAAGGGCTTCCGGCAACGCCTCGGTCTGGCCCAGGCGATGTTGCATGACCCCGACATCCTGGTGCTGGACGAACCGACCAGCGGCCTTGACCCGAATCAGATCGTCGAGATTCGCTCGCTGATCAAGGAGATCGGCAGGGAGAAGACGGTCATCCTGTCGACGCACATCCTGCCCGAGGTGCAGGCCACCTGCAGCCGCATCCTGATCATCAGCGGCGGCCGGCTGGTGGCGGACGGCACGCCCCAGGCGCTGCGCGCCCGCGAGAAAGGCGGCCGTTACCGCGTGGTCGTCGAATCGAACGGCGTCAGCAAGGACGCCATTCGCGAGCGGCTGGGCAGCCTCACCGGCGTGGCCCGTTGCGAGGTGGTGACCGGCGAGCAAGGCGCCCACGCCTTCGCCATCGACGCCGTCGTCAGCGACGACCTGCGCAAGACCATCTTCCGCGCCGTCGTCGACAACAAGTGGCCGCTGCTGGAGCTGGCCCGCGAATCGGCCAGCCTGGAAGACGTGTTCCGCAACCTGACCACCGGAGAAGAGGCAAAATCATGAGCCCGGCGCTGGTAATTTCCAAACGCGAGATCCGCACCTACTTCAACTCGCCGATCGCCTACATCGTGGTGACGGTCTTCACCATCATCACCGGCTATCTGTTCTTCACGCAGCTGTTCATCGAGAAGCAGGCGGACATGCGCGGCCTGTTCGGGGTGATGCCGCTGCTGTTCATGTTCCTGGTCCCGGCCATCACCATGCGCCTTCTGGCCGAGGAGAAGGGCTCCGGCACGCTGGAGCTGCTGATCACCATGCCGGTGCGCGACTGGGAGATCGTCGTCGGCAAATTCCTGGCCGCGCTGGCGCTGATCTGCACGGCCCTGGCCCTGACGCTGGTCTTCGCCCTGACCGTCAAGTCGATGGGGCCGCTGGACAAGGGACCGACCATCGGCGGTTACGTCGGCCTGGTGCTGATGGGCGGCGCCTACGCGTCCATCGGCCTCATGGCGTCGTCGTACACGCGCAACCAGATCGTGGCGTTCATCGTCTCGTTCGCCATCTGCTTTGCGCTGTACCTGCTGGGGCGCATCAGTCAGTTCGTGCCCGAGTCGCTGCAGGCCCTGTTTTCTTTTTTGAGCATCGACACCCATTTCGAGAACATCAGCCGGGGCGTCATCGACACCCGTGACGTGATCTATTACCTCTCGGTGATGGCGGTCTGCCTGTTGCTGGCGACGGTGTCCCTCGAATCGCGAAAGTGGAAATGACCATGCCCAGTGATTCAACGAACCAGAGTAAAAAGCGCGTCTCGGCGTCCAACGCCCTCATGTACGCGATGTTCGTGATCGGCGCGATCGTCGTGGTGAACCTGCTGGGCACGCGCGTGTTCGGTCGCCTCGACCTCACGGAGAACAAGGTCTACACGCTGTCGCCGGCGTCCAAGGACGTGGTGAGGAACCTGCCGGACTATCTGACGGTCAGGGCCTTCATCTCCAAGGACCTGCCGCCGGAGCTGGCCAACGTCAGCCGCTACGTGCGCGATCTGCTGGACGAGTACCGGACGTACTCGAAGGGCAAGCTGCGCTTCGAGGCGCTGGATCCGGGCGCGGACAAGAAGATCGAGGAGGAGGCCACCGCCTGCAAGGTCAACAAGCTGCAGGTCCAGGTGATGCGCTCGCAGAAGTTCGAGGTGGGCGCCTATTACCTGGGGCTGTGCTTCCAGTACAACGGCCAGACCGAAGCCATCCCCGAGGTCGCGCAGGCGGAAGGGATGGAGTATCAGGTCTCGTCGCTGATCAAGCGCATGACCCAGAAGAAGCGCAAGGTCGCCTTCAGCAACGGCCACGGCGAGCTGGACCTGAGCCAGGGTTTCCAGGCCCTGAAGAACGCCGTCGGGCAAGAGTACGAATCGATGTCGGTCAATCCATCGACCACGCCGATCCCCGATGACGTCGACGCGCTGGTGGTGGGCGGTCCCAAGCAGGCCTTCGACGAGAAGGGCCGCAAGGAGATCGACAAGTTCCTGATGAAGGGCAAGGGCGCCATCTTCCTGGTCGACGGCATGGTGATGAGCCAGCCGCGCGGCGGCGCCGAGATCCCCGGCATGCCCAAGGTCGGACAGGCCAACGATTCGGGGCTGACCGAGCTGCTGGCCGCTTACGGGTTCAAGGTCGGCAACGACTTTGTGCTCGACAAACAGAACGCCCCCGGCCCTGTCGACTTCGGCGGCCGCCGCATGCTGGCCAACGTTCCGGTGTTCGTCGGCGTGGAGATTCAAGAGTCGAAGAGTCTGAAGGAGCTGCCGCTGATCGGCGGCGTCAAGGCGCTGGTCTTCCCGTACGCCAGCTCCGTCGAGCTGGTGGGGCCGCTGAAGGACGGCAAGGCCGAGCGCGGCAAGCTGTGGACCATCGCCACGTCGTCGCCGACCAGCTGGAAGGCCAGCGGGTTCTTCTTCTTCTCGCCCAACACCAAGCTGGAAGAGACCAAGGACAGGGGGCCGTTCAACCTGGCCTTCGCCTACCAGGGGACGCTGAAGAGCGCCTACCCCTCGACCACGCCGCCGCCCGCCGCGGCCGGGATGTCGGCGCCCCCCGACCCGAACGCCTCGCCGGTGGAATCGGTGAAGCCGGCCCGCCTGCTGGTGGTCGGCGATTCGGACTTCGCCTCCGACGAGTACGTGCAGATGGCGCGCTACCTGCCGCTGTACCAGAACGGCGCCCAGCTGTTGTTCAACGCCATCGCCTGGACGCTGGAGGACGAGGCGCTGACCCCGGTGCGCGCCAAGACCATCACCGCCCGCCCCATCCAGATCGAATCGGAGCAGAAGGTGGCGCTGGCCAAGTGGGGAAACATCTTTGGCCTTCCCATCCTCTTCTGCGCCTTCGGCATCCTGCGCTGGCGTGTGCGGCGCTCCAGCCGCCAGGGACAGAAGCTGTAACCGTCATTCCTCAGCCTTTGCCGTTGTTGCGTTCGTCGCCACCCCCTGACGCTGTTTCATCGATTCCAGACAAGGACGTCTTTACGCCATGAATCGCAAGACCCAGATCGCCTTCGTCTCCTTCGTCGTCCTCGCCCTGATCACGTTCTTCGCCCTGCGCCAGCCGGACAAGGGCGAGGTGGTGGGCGAACGCCCGCGCCCGGTGCCGCGCCTCAAGGCCGGGGACTTTGACACCATCGAGGTGGTCAAGGGCGGCGCCACGTCGATCATCAAGAAGGAAGGCGACAAGTACCAGATGCTGCAGCCGACGGCCTATCGGGTCGACGACACCGCGGGCAAGCAGGCCTTCGAGGCGGTGGAGAAGATGGAGTTCAGCGGCATCGTCACCGATCAGAAGGCCAAGCAAGGCGAGTTCGAGGTCGATGACAAGGGTCTGCGCGTGATGCTCAAGAAAGGCGACAAGGTGCTGGCCGACGTCTTCATCGGCAAGACCCAGGGCGCCGGCACCATGCTACGGGCCAACGGCAAGGACGAGATCTGGATCATGTCCGGCGCGCAGAAGTACGCCTTCGACAAGGCGCCGTCCGACTGGCGCGACAAGACCCTGGTCAACTTTGCCGCCGCCGACGCCGAGACC
>DATLVT010000787.1:0-5236 GCA_035577105.1 Polyangia bacterium | reverse complement strand
CGTGCCGTGCGGGGTGTTCATGATCGCCTCCAGGCCGACGGTCGCGGGCGCTCGGTCATTGCCTTCAGCTCGCGGTGCGCGTGCCGCACCCGCTGGGCGACGGCGGCGGGCGTCGCATCGGTCAGCTCGGCAATCTCGTCCAGCGACAACCCCTCCACCACGCGCAGCAGAAACGCGATCCGCTTCTTGGGCTTCAGGCGATCCAGCGCGGCGAACGTCCTGGCCAGGCGCTGCCGCTCCGCCACGCGCTGCTCGGGCGAGGCGTCGGCGTCCATCAGCTCGTCAAGCTGGTCATCGGGGATGGCCGCGGGACTGCGGCGCCGGCGCTTGAGGTGATCGCTGGCGGTGTTGAGGACGATTCGATACAGGAACGTGCGCAGGCTGGCGTCGCCGCGGAACCGGGGCAGGGCGCGAAAAAGATCCAGAAAGATCTGTTGCAGCAGATCCTCCCGCTCTGGATCGGGACCGATGAGGCGGCCCAGGCGCGCCCACACAACGTCGACGTAACGGCGATACAGATCGTCGAAGGCCTGACGATCACCGCCGGCGGCGCGCGCCACCAGGGACTCGTCGCTACCCAGGGCCAGCGCCAGCATCGGCCGCGACGCCGGCGCTCCCAGGAAACGCGACATCGCCCAGCGGGGCAGGGCGGCGAGGGCCAATGCCGTTCTGGCGAATCCGGCGACGGCGTTCACGACGCGCCTCCGCCCCAGCGAGCGCCCACGCCCAGCCAGAAGACGAACGGGCCCGTCGTCAGCACTGGCTCGCCGGCGGCACGAAAGACCACCTTCTCGCGATAGCCGTCGCAGACAGCGGCCGCCGTCCACTGAAATCTGCCGGCCAGCGGTCCCGCGGCGCCCAGGGAGGCGTACGCGCCCAGCAGCGCGCCGCGACCGCCGTCCAGGCCCGCCGTGTCGTAAAGACGCGCCGCCGCCCCGGCGCCCAGCTCCAGCCAGCGCCACCGCCAGCGCGGACCGAGGCGCAGCGGCAGGGTCGACAGCGTGAAGTCCTGGTTGTTCCAGGCCGCCGACGTCCGGGCGTATCCCGCCGACAGCCCAATGCGCCACGGCGCCTTCGCCGCGCGGCCCAGCGTCAGCGACAGATCGACGGTGGGCTCGAAGCTGACGACGCTCCCGCCCAGCCCGGTGCTCACGCCCGGATAAAGAGCCACCGCGAAGGGGGGCCCCGCTCGCGTCGCGCGCGCCGCTGCCGACACCGTTGCCGTGGCGGTGGCCGGCGCAGGCGTCGTTGTGGCCGGTGGCGGGGTGGCCGCAACCAGCTCGGGCGCCGGCGGCGGCGCGCGGGTCACGTCGACAACGGCCAGCGCCACCAGGCGCGCCGCCTCCGGCGCGTCCTTGCCCCCCACCAGCACCTCCAGTTGCGCGAACGGCGCCGACACCAGGACGCGTCCGGCGCCGGACCCGGCGCTGATACGCACGGCGGTGGCGGTGGCGTCGGGCGCGCGCGTCAGGGGCAGGCGGGCCTCGACGGCGGCCAGCAGCTGCGCCGATGAAAACGGCAGCGGGCCGTCGCCCGCCAGCTCGACGCGCACGGCGCCGTCCCCGCCATCCGCGCCGGCGCTGGCCAGGCCGGCCGCCACCGCCAGCAGCAGTGCGGCCGAACGTCGGGCATGGCGGCCCGTCAAAGGCGATTCGCGCAGGGCACCACCCAGCTCTCCGACGGCGAACTTCACGCTTCCTGTTAGTCTGCGCGCGGCCCGGTGACTTGAAACTTCTTTTTGGGCGCCCGTCGATTCTGTGACGCAAAGTTCATGAGCGATTGCCGCCGACGTGGTTTTTTCCGGGACGTCGTGCGACAAATCGCCCACTCATGACGAAATCGACTGTCGCGGTTGCCGGCCTTTTTCTCCTGTTTCTCGGTTGTTCCAGCGGCGGTGGCGCCAGCCCCGGAAACCAGCGCGACGCCGACGCCTCTCCCTCGCCCATGGATGTTTCGTCCTCGTCGGACAGCGGCAGCCCCGACCTGGGTCAACCACAGGACACCGGTCTGACCCCTGATCTCGCCGCGACCGACCTGGCCCTGGACGCGGCGCCCGACAGCGGCGCGCCCGAGGCGTCGCCCGAAACGTCGCCTGTCGACATGGGTAGCGAGACCGGGCTCCCACCCGGTCTCAAGGTCATCATGATCACCAACGGGACCATGACCGCCGGCGACAAGGTCATGAGCGATCGCCTGCAGAGCCGCGGCTTCGTGGTGACCAGAGTCAGCGACGCCGCTGTGACCACGTCGCAGGCGATGACGTTCGACCTGGTGCTGATCTCCAGCAGCGCCGAATCGGCCCCGCTGGGTACGAAGGTGCGTGACGTGACCATCCCCGTGGTCAGCATCGAAAATGGCGAATACGGTCCGATGCGCATGACCGGGATGACCCGCGGAACGGACTGGGACATGACCGCGGGCCAGACCACGTTGAAGATCACCATGCCGACCCATCCCCTGGCCGCCGGTCTCAGCGGCACGGTCACCGTCTCTTCGATGGTGGGCGAACTGGGGTGGGGCGTTCCGGCGGCCAGCGCGACGATCGTCGCCACGATGGCCGACAACCCAGGCAGGGCGGTGATCTTCGGGTTCACCACCGGCGCGCAGATGGTCGGTGGCACGGCCCCGGCACGTCGAGTTGGCTATGCGATCCGCGAGGCGCTGGCCGCCAACCTGACCGGCGACGGTTTGAAGTTGTTCGACGCCGCCATCACCTGGGCGCTGGGTAAATAGCCGTCGCGCGACACCATTTCGCCCGCTCGGCAGCCGCGCCGCGGCGCTCAGATTGGCCAGGCACCCCCGTCGCCCGCGGCGAATTTGGTGGAGGGCGCCGCCTTTTTCCTGTTACCGTCAACGAACCATCCCCCGACAGCGTCGGCGGATGCCCGGGCCGAATCGTCTTCTCTTGATTTGATCGATCGCGCCGCGGCAGCGACACCCTGCTGTCAGCACCTCATCGTCCGTGTTTGTTCTAAACGGGAAGGTCATCGATGAAAGATTGGGCACGTGTGGTTTCGTGGTCCGTCTGTTCGCTGTTCGCCGTCGGCGTCTTCGGCGCGGCGCCGGCCGCCGCCGCCGTCATCTGGCACGCCGATTTCGAGACCGGGAACATCAGCCAGTGGAACGGCAGCGTCAACGCCACCACCAACGGCCGCAAGAACATCGAGATCGTGACCAACCCCGTCCAGCAGGGAACGTCCGCGGGCAAGCTCACCATTCACGCCGACGATCTGTTTTCGTCGACACAGATGCGCGTCCAGTTGAATCGCGGCAGCCCACGCACCGGCGAGGGACAGGACCTCTTCATGTCCTTCTGGTTTCTCATGGATACCGCGCCGCAGATCCGGGACAACATCGCCTACTTTGAATCCAACGGCAGCAACCGGAACATGATGACCTGGTGGGTGGAGCCCAAGACCGGCGGCGGCAGCAGCGTCGGCTACGGCACCGGCAGCCTGGGGCAAACCAAACGCTGGACCGCGGATCTCACGCTGAACAAGTGGCACCAGATGGCGATGCGCATCCACTGGTCCGCCAACGCGGCGATGGGCCAGGTGCAGCTCTGGTACGACGGGAACAAGGTTGTCTACATCATGGCGCAGACCAAAGCCGACACCAACTCGATGAATTTCCAGACTGGCTTTCACCGCCCCTCGCGCTCGACGTTCGTCGATTCGATCTATCTCGACAACTACGTCGAGGGTGATTCGCTGGCCGACATCATGGTCACGGCGCCGACCGACGCCGACGGCGGCACCGCCGTGGACAGCGGCGTTTCGTCGGACGGTGGGGCTGTTCCTGCCGACGCTGACCAGGGCAGCGGCGGCGGCGCGGGCGGCGGCGCCAGCGGCAGCGGCGGGGCCGGTTCGTCCGGCAGCGGCGGCGCACCGTCCGTCGGCGGCGGCTCGGGCGGCGCTGCGGGCGCGGGAGCCGACGGCGTATCCGGGGTGACCGCGAACGGCTGCGCCTGGGCGGGATCGCGCCCCTCGCGCCCTCAGGGATTCGCCGCCCTCGCGCTGCTGGCCTGGTCGCTGCGCCGGCGTCGCCGTCGCCGTCGGCGCTGACACCTCGACGCTCGTGGCGGGCATTCGTGGATGTCGCCGCTGCCCAGCGTCTCGATTCACGCGCTGATGCACGCCCCTTCCACGCCGGTGAAGCCGGATGGTAGGCTTGAGCGCTTCACCAGCGTGTGTCTCTTGCGTGAGTCGGCGTTTCTTCCCCTCGTCGCCGCTGTCGTGGTGGTGTCGTCGGGCTCGGCATGCTCGTCGCACCGCTCTGGCGACCACGCTCCGCCCGACGGAGGGGCCGCATTTTCGCCCGCGCCCCCCAGCGTCTATGTCGCCAAGGTTAAGAACGTCCTGGTCGGTCTGGCCCCCAGCGCCGCCGAACTGGACGCCGTCGCCGCCGATCCGCAGGCCCTGCCGGCGCTGGTCGACGCGTGGATGGCCCTGCCCGAATACCGGAGCAAGATGCTGCGTTTTTTCCAGCTGGCGTTTCAGCAGACCCAGGTGACGGCCAACGACTTCACCGATCAGGTGCGCGCCCAGCCGGGCTTGAACGACAGCACGACGCCCCTGCTGCTGCAAAACGCCCAGGAGAGTTTTGCCCGCACCATGCTGGCGCTGACAGAGCAAGGGCGCCCGCTGACCGACGCCATGACCACGCGGACGTTGATGATGACGACCGCGCTGAAAGAGTTCTACGCGTTCCTCGACACCTGGCAGGTCGACAACGACGGCAACATCTTTGACGCCTTTCGAACCGCCAACCGCGCGACGCCCATCGTCGTGCAATCAGCGGGCGGGCCGGTGCCCATCGAACAATCGCTGGATCCCGCCAGCCCGAACTTCATGCACTGGTACAACCCCGACGTCGCCACCGAGGAGGCGATTCCCGAGTGCCAGCAGGATCCCGTGGTGCTGGCGGCCAAGGCGCGCTCCCTGCATTACGTGCTGTGGGGGTCCATCGACGGGCGCACCCTGACGAACGGCCATTTTTGCCCCGGTTTTGGCGGCACCGCCCGCGGCCCGCAGTTGACCGCCGCCGACTTCGACGACTGGACCATGGTGACGCTCCGCCCGCCCGACCCGGGCCAGGCGACCACGCGGTTTTATGATCTGCCGGCCCTGCGCGCGACCAGCGAGCTGGTGCTGTCGGTGCCGCGGGTCGGTTTCTTCAGCACGCCGGCCTTCTTCGCCAACTGGCAGACCAACTCCAGCAATCAGATGCGGGTCAC
>DATLVT010000786.1:0-2351 GCA_035577105.1 Polyangia bacterium | reverse complement strand
CGGGCCGACCGCCATCCCCGCCCGCACCGGCATCGCGCTCTCCGACGAGGCGAACGGCGCGCCCGCGCCGGCGCCGACGACGGTGCCCAGCGCGCCGAACAGGCTCAGCCAGCCAAAGTCGCGCGGCTCGACCAGGTTGGATTGCAGCAAGGCGTATCCGCCCAGAAAGCCCAGGTTGGCGCCGACCAGCCCGCCCAGCACCACCTCGTGCGCGTCGTTGCGGAACAGCGAGCCGGTGAAGGAACCCATCCACGCCCCCCAGGCGGCGAAGCCGGCCGTCGCCGGGCTCTGCCCTTTTCCTTCGGGCGCCGCGGTGGCCGCCGCCAGCCCCAGCGAGGCGCCCACCGCTGCCCCCACCAGCCCGGCGCCGGTGTACGAGCGATCGCCGGTGGCGCGCGCTGACCACCCAAAGACCGTGGCCTCGGCCGCGCCCAGCGCCGCTCCCGCCGTCGCCCCGACGGCGATGTGCCCGCCGCTCACCGACGGATCCGGCTCCAGCAACGCGCCGGCCACCAGCCCCGCCGCCGTTCCGCCCATCACCATCCCGGCGCCGCGCTGGCCGCCCAGCGCCGACGGCGCCAGCAACGACAGGCCGCCACCCAGCGAGGCGCCCACCGCGCTGCCCGCCAGGGTCAGCCCCTGGCGGCGCACGCTGATGTCCAGCGCGCCGCTGCCCGAGGCAAGGATGGCCAGTCCCAGTCCGGTGGCTCCGCCGGCGAGCACACCGCCGCCCACCCGCCGGGCGTTGATCTCCTCGGGGGTGAAAAGCAGCGCCGGTAGCCAGCCGCCCAGCCAGAGGCCCTCGACGGCGGCCAGCGACATCAGCGGCGCATCGCCTCCGTCGAGCGCGATCCGTTCGTGCAGGGCGCCTCCCAGCGTCAGGCCCAGCGTGCCGGCGGTCAGGGCGCCCCACGCCGGCGCGTCGGCGCGCGTGCTGGCCAGCAGCCCGCCGCCCGCGCCCGCCAGGGAGAACAGGGCGTCCATGCCGGCGGCGTTCTCCACCGCGTCCGTCGATGGATGCAGCGCCGGGGACAGCAGCGAAGCGCCCATCGAGCCCAGGCCCACGCCGGCCATCGCGCCGCCCGCGATCAAGCGCGCCGAAAAATCCTCGCTGCGCGCGTGGCCCAGCGTCGGAAGCAGGCCTCCCGTCCAGCCCGCCACCGCGGTGCCAAGAGCGGTGAAGGGGCCGTCGCCTCCTTCAAAGCCAAGGCGCGGCCAGGCCAGCGCCCCCACCGCCACGCCGACGCCGGCGCCCGCCACCACGCCGATGCGTTCGGACTGGCTGCTGTCGGCGTGGCCAGCCAGAAGACCGATGCCCAGCCCCGCCAGCGCACCGTCGGCGCTACCCAGCGTGGTCAACTCGACGTCGCGCGTGCTGGCGCCGGCCGCGCGCGCGACCAGCAAGCCGCCCGCGGCGCCGCCGGTGGTGCCGACCAGCAGGCCGCCGGCGACCTGGCGGCCGCCGTCGGGGAAGCGACTCTGTCCCAGCGTGGGGGCCAGTGTGCCCACCACGGCGCCGAATCCACCGCCCGCCGCCAGCGCCACGCCGTCGCTCTGGGCTCTTCCCAGCGGCGCCTTCGCTTGCAGCACCGCCGCCGCGCCCAGCCCGACCAGCGACCCGCCCAGCGCCGACAGCGTGTCGGCGCGCCCGCCGTGATCGTTGATCAGCAGCGACGCCCCCGTTCCCAGCAACGCGCCGCCTGCCTTGCCGCCGATCAGGACGGCGGCGTCATTGCCGCGCGGGTTGGCCACCGTCGACAGCAGCAGCCCGGCCGCCATCTCCGTCGACGCTCCCAGCAGCGCCCCGCCGGCCAGCTGTCGGTCGGGGGTCCGGTCGACGACACCGTGGCTGTCCAGGGCGCCCGCCACCAGCAACCCGTCGGCCAGACCGAACGTCGCGCCCAGCGCGGCCAGCGTCGGCGCGGAGGCACCGACGGAGGTGGCCAGGTGCAGCTTCGGCTCCAGGGCCAGCGCCGCCGCCGTCAAGGCCAGCGAGCCGGCAAAGCCGCCCACGCGCGGCGCCTGGCTGGTGCAGCCGGCGGCGGCGGAGCAAGGCAGCAGCAGCCCGATGCCGGCGCCGATGCCGGCCCCGAGAGGCGCCGCCACTGTCGGGACAGCGACCTCGCCGATCGATGCCTGGGTGGCGTGCGCCAGGGCGACGCTGCCCACCGCGCCCAGCGACGAGACCAGCAGCGTGCCGCCGGCGGCGGTGCGCGAGTCGGTCCACTGGGGCTGGCCCAGCGACGGCATCAGCGTGCCCCAGGCGGCGCCGTAACCCAGACCGACCACGCCCGCCGCCTGGTCGCCCATGCTCAGACGTACACCGGCGTGATCGGCGATGGCGCTGGCCC
>DATLVT010000785.1:0-2434 GCA_035577105.1 Polyangia bacterium | reverse complement strand
CGAGCCCTGGACGGAGTGGGCTCAGTTCGTGGCCGCGAACGCGGTCCTGGACACGGCCTTCACAGCCATGATCGAAGCCTGCGTCAGCGGGTCCGTCGAGGTCCTCCAGCACCGCCTGCGCAAGATGCTCATGGAGGAGCGGTATCACTTCCTTCACGGACGCAGCTGGCTGAAATCCGGGATCGGTGCGGAGCCTTTGAACCGCGCCTGGACCGAGGCCGTCGAATGGTTCGGACCACCCGACGGCGAGGTCGCGACGCTGTATCGCGAGGGCAAGCTCAGCATGGGTCCGTCCGAGCTGCTGGCGAGGATGGAGGCGCAGCTGGAGGTCAAGTCGCGCGGCGTACGCGTCGATTGGACGAAATGGGATCCCATCCGCAGGCGCAGCCGGAAAGGCGCGATCGACGAGCGCACCTTCGGCATGCTGCGCGGCCTCGAAGAGAAGAAGTTTGCCCCCTCCAGCACCGCGACCAAAGAAGCCTGAACCTCCGCGTTCAGACCCCAGGTGTCCTCACTGCCATGCCCGCGACGCTGAGGTCATCTCGCTCTTCGGGACGCAGGCCATGACGCTCCAGTACCGCTGCCGCAACTGCGGCACGCTGTTCGAGGCGATCAAGTACGACGCCTAGACTGAACGGCTCACAAGATCTGTAGACACCTGGGGGCTTCCCAGATGTAGAAGCGGCGGCCCATCCTGTGGGTGCTTGACGCCCATGGGGAGGTGCCGCCGTGACTAATGATGATCTGCTCTACCGCCATCGTTTGCAGCTGTTTGCTCGGGCCGGCCAGGTCGGGGTCAGTCGAGCCTGTCGGGAGCTCGGCTATCACCGCTCTTGGTACTACCGCTGGAAGCCAGTGGTGGAGCACCAAGGCTTGGAGATGTTGCGGCCGCGGGAGCGCCGGCAGCCGCGGATGCCCAACCACCTGCCGCCTTGGATCGAGGAGCGAATCATCAGCTTCGCGCTCGGTCATCCGGGCCTGGGTCCGCGTCGTGTCGCAGCCCAGCTCGCCTTGCCCATGTGGGGCGGCGTCGTGGTTTCGGCCAGCGGTGTGCTCAAGGTTCTGCGACGCCACGGCCTGGGCACGCGCATCCAGCGCCTCGGCCTGGTTGCTGGCTATGCGGCCAAGCCGGAGCGGGAAGCCCCGCCACAGCCCGAGCCCCTGCACCTCGAGGTCGAGCAGCCAGGAGATCTGGTTCAGGTCGACTGCTTCCACATCGGCCGGTTGAGCGGGACCAAAGGCCGGAGCTGGCAGTACACCGCCATCGACGTTGCCAGCTCCTTTGTCTGGGGCAGCGTGCAGGTCAGCGAGGTCAACCCTGACACCAAGCACTGCTCAGCTCTGGTGCGTCGCGTTGCCGACGACCTCGCGGCAGCGGGCTGGAAGCTGAAGGCTGTGAGCACCGACAACGGCGGCGAATTCCGCGCTGAACCCTTCACCCGAGCTGTCATCGGCGCCGGCGCCAAGCACCGGTTCATTCGAGCCGGTCGACCTCAGACCAATGGAGCGGTCGAAAGAGTCCAACGCACCATCCTCGAAGAGTGCTGGCGACCTTCATTTGCTCGCGCCCTGGTGCCTCGCTTCACCGCCCTCAAACGAGACCTCGACGCTTATCTCCACTACTACAACAACGAGCGCGCCCACACCGGCCGGCGGAATCTCGGTCGACCGCCCGCGGAGCTGGTCTATGGTGCTCAGAAGATGCGCCCACGATGAGCCGCGACTGTCGTGACATCTCGTGCGCTGTTCAGCCTAGACGTCGCCCTCTTCTTCGACCTCGCCATGAGACTGCCGCCGGCGCAGGATTGCCAGCGGTATTCCGGCCAGCACCACGAGGCCGATCAGCACCGCGACGATGATCGGCAGCGTCTGCCCCCCGCCACCGACGGTCACAGCCCCCGGAGGAGGCGTTGTCGAAGGGTATCCGGCGGCGAAATAGCCGAAGGACTTCGTCGAGGTGACGATCGTGAAGGGCTGCGCCTGTGGTTGTGCGCCGATGGACGTCCACGGACCGGCCGGGTCGGTGGCGTGGTACACGTCCGACGGAGCGGCTTCGAGGTTAGAGAAGCGCAGCACCAGGTTGGCCGCCTTGGCAAGCGGAGCGGAGGCGGTGACCTGGTAGATGTTGGTCACGAACAGGACGCCCGGCGGATGGGGGCAGGTCGACAGCGGGGTGATGTCGACCGAGATGGTGGTCTTGCCCGTTCCATCGAACGCACCGGGCAGGAAGCCGATCACCAGCTGGCCGTCCTGGGTGAACGCCGAGTTGGCGTCGCTCACTCCACCGACCACCTTGATGTCCAGGTGTCCCGAGCTCGGCTTTGTGTTCGCGCCGGCCTGGGGCGGCGGACACGTCCAGTTGTACGGCTGAGGGGGGCCGAACCCGTCGTAGAAGCCAGGGGCCACCATCCACGCCGCGACGACGTATGTCGCC
>DATLVT010000784.1:0-8014 GCA_035577105.1 Polyangia bacterium | reverse complement strand
ACTCTCGTGGGCGAACCCCAGATAAAGCGCCGAGGTGAAGTCCACCGTCGTCAGTCCTGTTACCGTGCGCCCTGCGCCAGCAGCCGATTGCGCAGCAGAATCGACGGCGCCAGGAACCGCGAATCCGCCTGGCGACCCGCGGTGGCATCGGTGGTCAGGTCGACGCCGGTCGCGGCGCGGTAGCCGTGAATGTACCCTTGCACCTCGGCGCGCCAGTACCGGGCCCAGTTCGCGGCGCGGTCCGGATTGTTGATGTCGCTCCAGGCGAAGAGTCGGATGGACAGCAGCAGTTGCTCGCCAAAGACCGCCAGGTCCCGGAAGTGAACCACGCTGGTGTCAGTCCATCCCTTGAGCGTCTTGATGGAATCCACCCGATCCATCCAGGGCTCGGGATAGGCGACCATGGCCCGGGTCCCGAGAAACTCGCGCATTTCGGACCGCGACAGAATCCACAACTGGGTCAACATCTCCTTGCGAGCGGTCATGGCAAGGTTGCCGAACTGGTTGTGCATCCCTTGCGACAGCAGGTAGTGCGTCTCCTTGATCGCGTTGAGCAACGGGAAGGCATCGGCGTGCACGGTCGTGTTGTCGTCGAGGGCGTAGAAGCGGCCCGCTTGCAGCAGGAGATTGTGAAAGGACTCGAGAAACTTTGAACGCCGATCGCTGACGTTCAGGTCGGCGAGCGCCTTCCCCTGCAGGGTGAAGCCGTACTGGTACTCGTACTGGTGCGCCCGGCGAAGCACCGACAGACGGTTTTGCTCACTCTGGGCGTAATCCCAGAGAATGTGCCCCAGGTTCTGCAGCGGGCTCAGCTCCAGTGCGGCCAGTGGGTCCCGCTCGCCGACCGGACGCAGGTTCTGAAAGCGGCGCAGGACCGCGTTGAACGACTGCACCGCCATGCTCTCCTCGATCCAGTACGACCAGACCAGCTCGATCATGGGGGTATGGAGCAGCTTGTCCTGAACCAGCCCTGCCTGCCGTTCAACCAGCTCTCCCAGCCCCGGGGGAATGCTGGAGATCTCTCCTAGCTTGCGCCGCACCAGATTGATGTAGGGCAGGATCTCCAGCTGCCCTTGATCGGTGAATGCGCCGGGCAGTGGCTCCAGGTAATCGTGCCACATCTTTTGCAGCGCTTCCGGCAAGTGCGTACCGAAGCGCTCTTCTTCCTCCCGGGTGTCCACCTCGAAGGGTTTGTCGTCGACGACCCCACAGCGGGTGAGCACGAACAATTCCGTGGCCGCGCTGAGGACGCGGTAGGAATCCGTGCTGGCCAGGTCGAAGCGCTTGGCCGAGATGTTCAGTTCGTTGGCCATGAGTGCGGCATCGGACCTCAGCCCGCGAGGAAATTTCGGGTCCACAAACAGCGCGTCCATGAAGTCGACGTACGCATTGACCGACAGCGCATTGGTGCTGGCCCGGATGGCGACGGAGAGCACGTCATCCTTGGTCACGGGAACCCTGGTCCGGTTCATCGTCACTTCTACGGGCGCGGAAGGCGTCGGGGGAGTCCCGTTGCTTCCGTTGGAGTGGATCTCGAACGGTGGGATTGGATTGTCGTTGTCGGGCGTGACGTCCGAGCCGACGATGTAATCGATCGCCGGACTGGTGACGCCATCCGTGGGCGAGACGCAATCGATCTGGATCTTGGCTCCGCGTTCCGCGAGCTTTTCCGTTACGAGCTGCACGATGCGGCGGTGATTGCGCTCGATTGGAATGAGAGTGCGCGAGGGGGGCTCCTTGAAATCCCCCGGCGTCTTGTTGTCCTCGATGATCCGGTACCGCCATACCAGCGGCGCTTTTGGATGGCGGTGAGCATTGGTGGCGTCCATGAGGACGGCCTTGAAGATGGGTGTGTCTTTGTCAAAGAGTGGTTCGATTCTCAGAGTGAAATGCATGAGACGTTCCTCCTGATTTGGGTTCAAATGAATTAGCCAACAGCCACTATTCGTGGCGAAACCTTCTGGGTCTTCTGTCCCGCGCTTCGCTGGGTCGTAGCGCAGATCTCACCGACGTCGACGGTGCTCCGCCAGGCCCAGTGCCGCAGCAGGGAGGCCAGCAGATCGCCCTCGCGCTCAGGCGCCAGCTCGCCATCCGCCCGAGCCTGCCCCAGGACCGCGAAGACCAGCGTCGGTGCCGCCCGCCGCATCAACTGGGGCCGCTGCGACCAGACCCGGTAAAGCTCGGCCAGGCGCTGCGGCGTTCGATCGGCGCTGGGCAACACCTCGCGCAGGCTGCGTCCGCCCAGCTTGGCGGGGCGGTGCTCCAGCAGGCGCAGGACGAAGATCGGCAGCGCCGACTCGAGGGCCTGAAAGAGCGCTCGCGCCTGGGGGCCCACACGCTCTACCTCATAGAAGCTTTCCCAGAGCTTCTTGAGCTTGTCCCAGTGCTGGTGCGGGTACATCGCCGCGCCCATGGCGGCGCTGAGTTTGACCCGCACGTACGGCGCCGGATGCGGGTCGTCGGGAACGATCCGAAAGACGAAGGCCGAAGGCAGGCTCACCACGCCGATGAGGCCGGCGGTCGCGGTGACGCCCAGCCTGGCCACCGACCATAGATCGGCGACGATCTCCGAAATCCAGCAGCGAAGTAGGTTCCAGGCGCCTTCGTCGCACTCGCTGGGCCGCAGCGCCAGATCAGCGCGGAGGGAGTCGACCAGATCGAGCAGGGCCGCCCCCTGGTGGCCGACCTCGTGCACCAGTGACGACGCGATCCCGGTGCCCACCATGCGCTCGCGCGGCACGCGAATGATGGCGACGGGGTTTTCGCCGCCGGCCGGCAGGCGCGTGCGCGCCCGTCTGATCGCCGCCCCCGGTCCCCGCGCCAGATAACAGATGACCGGCGGCGCCTCGAAGAAATCGGGCAGGGCGAGAGCATCGCGCGCAACCACGTCCAGCCCCGCCAGCCAGACGCCACTGTCAGCCTCGCTCCTTTGGCTGAGCGCCTCACTGAAGATGTCCAGGTCCGAAAGCACGACGTTGAAGCGCAGGCGCAGCAGCGTGAATCGGCGCTGGGCGTCCGCGGGCGAAGCGGCGCGGCCCTCGGCGCTGGCCAGCCAGTCGAGATACCGCTGCACCTGCCTCTTCAGGACGTGACGACCTCGGCTCAAGTGGCGTTCGATTGCCGCTTGAGCCTCGATGCTTAGGCTGGCCGCGGGAACCATCGTCTCCTGCAAGGCAAAAGACCGCACCCGAGACAGGCGCGAGAGCAGCGCGCGAGCTTCCTGCTCGAGCGTCCAGGAGGCGAAGGTTCGCGAGGTCATGTCATTACACTCCGTACAGGATGATCTTGCGGCCCTTGCGGACCCATCGTCCCGTGGCGCCGGCGATACCAGGGACGCTGCCCATGGACTGACTGTCGACCACCTGGATCAGCCCGGGCGCAAACTTCTTGGCCGCCTCCGCCAGGGCCGCCTTTGCCCCCTGTGCCGCGTTCACACCAGCCGCTACCTGCGCGGCGTTCTGCGCCGCATCGGCGGCCAGTCTCACGTACTGCTTGGCGACCTCGAAGTCGCGATCCTCGTGGCTGAGGCCTTCGAGTTCGAGCCCGAACATCGAGCCCGCGGTCGACGCCAGCTTTCCGCCGATCATTCCCCCGACACCGGGCACCACCATGTTGCCAAGCGCTGAGCCAACGACCGGCAGTGCTTGCCGGGCCACGTCCTTCAGCATGCCCCCCAGTTGCTGTCCGACGGGCGACTTGACGAACGACCCGACCGCGCTTCCCACGCGTTTGAAGACGTCGCCCAGGAACTGCTGGAGCTCTCGATCATTGGAGACCGATAGCAGCTCGGTGGCCAGCTCGTTCAGCTCCTCTTCGTGAAAGACGCCGCTCTCTTCTTCGCCCTGGAATTCACTCTCCTCCTCGCCCTGAAATTCGAATGACTCCATGTTGGTTCTGCCCATCGTGCGATCGAGGTCGTGCATTGTGATGCTCCTTGAAATTGTTGGTCCCGAACGGGTGCGACCGGGTCGCGCCTCTCGGATTCGAGGATTGACTCTGCAGCCGCGGTGCCAAATGAACGGAGCGTCGAAGGTCCAGAGCGTTGCTGGGGTCTTGACCCTCGCGGTCGCCGTCGGCGCGAACCTGTCTTCGGAGGACGGGAGCAAATCCGACCTGCCGCCGAAGATCACTTCGCGACTGTGACGTCGTGGTGGGAGGAACGACCGCGCCAGCTGGCCGCGAAGATCATTCGTGCGGTGGCGCCGACGTTGCAGCCCTTGGAGCGCTTTTCACATCGATCAAATCAGCCAGGAGGACCTTCATGCTCACGCCCAACCGTCTCTCCATCTCTGCAGACGCCGCCCGCACGTTCGCGCCCTTCGATCCGATCGCCCGTTGTTCGAGCCGGCCGGGACGTGTCTTGCGCAAGGAGCTCGATCGCGCGTCGGCAAGCGCGCACCGGATCGGCGTGGTGCGCGTGCCGCAGCTAGGGCTGTCGTTGCCGGTCTATCGGGCCCGCGTTCACGGAGGCGCCTATGACGTCGTGGTGCGAGAAGATCGGGGCGCTCTGTCGCGTGTCGTCGGCCTGGTGCCTATCAATCCCGGTACCAGTGGAGCGTGTCGCACCCGGACCAGTCCGACCGAGCAGGTATTTTCAGAGTCAGAAGCTGCCATCCTGGCGCTCGAATTATTGGGGGCCGAGTCGGAAGAGGAGCTTGACCATTTCCTGGGGAAACTTTTCAAGGGGGTGGCGAAGGTAGCGCAAGGCGTGGGCAAGGCGGTCGGCAAGGTGAGCAGCGCGGTCGGCGGCGCCATCGATGCAGTCAACAAATTCATTCCCGTCAAATCCATCCTCAGCTTTACGCCGATGGGAATGGCCAACCGCCTTTACCAGGGAGCGCGCCAGGTCGCCAGCGGTCAGAACGTGTTCAAGGTGGCCAAGGGAATGGTGCAAAAGGGGTTGAAGGATCTCGGCAACGTCGCCCAGCTCGCCTCGACGGTCGCCTCCTTCATTCCGGGTGTCGGAACCGGCGTGGCCGCCGCCCTGGGGGCCGCCGGAGCGCTGGCGTCGGGTCGGCCGATCACGGAGGCCCTCCTGGAAGCGGCAAAGTCAGCCCTTCCTGGTGGTGCCCTGGCGGCGACCGCGTTCGATGTGGCCGCGGGCCTGGTCCAGGGCAAGAACCTTTCCGAAGCAGCGCTCAGCGCGGCCCGCAACCGCTTGCCCGGCGGCCCGGCTGCAAAAGCCGCTTTCGACGCTGGCCTCGCCCTGGTGCAGGGCAAGAAGTTGCAAGAGGCCGCCGTAGCCGCTGTGGGCGGCGCCTTGCCCGCCTCTCGTTTTGCCACCACGGCCGTGAACTTCGCCAGTCGGGTGGCGCGCGGCGAGGACCTGCAGAAGGCGGCCCTGTCGGTGGCGGGCCAGCGCCTGGCGGCGCGGGTGGGCGGCTTGCCCGGTCAGGTGGCTCGGGGCGCGCTGGCAGCAGCGTAGAGGAGAGGCGGGGCGAACGGCAGTCGTTCTAGGGTCGAGGCGCAACGGAAACGTCGCAAGACTGCTCGAGGGCGCTGCCCAGGATAGTGGCCGATTGGTTGGTTCCTGGCACGATAGGAACGCCGGGGCCGGACTTCGCGCTTTCTTTGTAGGTGTTGGCGCCAACCTTGATCAGACCAGAGAAATCTCGAAACCAGATGACGGGAATGTACGCGACGGGTTCGCGATCTCTGCCCGGGAACGTGGCCGTGACGGCTCCGTCGCTCTGAATTTCAATGTCCGTCAGGCTCGCCTTGGCGTATCCATCCTGGGCGATGGCCTGGACCTGGCCGCTCTTCGCAGATTCAGTGGTCGCGCCAAATGACGCCCCGGCCGACCAGGGGGTCACGCCGCCGTGGTCAAAGACAATGTTCTCGCCGCCGAAGCTGTAAAATTTGAAGAAGGCGCTGCCCACTGCACCCTGCATCAGCCTTCCAGCACCGTCGAAAACAAGGAGTCCGGCGCCGCCTTCAACGTTCACACCGGCAAGGCCACCGACGTCTCCGCCATCCGCGATGGCGTGCCAGGACCACTGCTCGACGCTCTCGTGCCGGTAGTAGAGGTCGATCTTGTGGCGGGTGCCGTGCCAGTCGTAGACGTCGACAGAGGCACCGAGAGAAGAGGTGCTGGCGGCGTTCGTCGCGTCGAATTCCCCGCCGGGATTGAAGACGGTCGACGAATCGAGATCGACCGCGACCTGAACGCGGGTTGTCGCGCGGGGGACCGATGTTGACGACGCGATCGATATGTCCTGCAACGGCCCCGCCATGACACCACCCCAGCCGGAGGCCGGGGCGTAGCCCTGCAACCGGCGATAGTCTGCGTCCAGCAGGAACCCTTCGCCGTTCAACTGGTAGTGCCCGCCGCGCACGTACCGGCGAGATGGACCGTGGTCGACCGCCAAGAAGCCCTGCCCGTCCAGCGCCACATCGGTGGGCGAATCCGTGATCATCAAGGCGCATTGAACCAGCGGATATCCCGGAAAGCCTCTGGACGGATCGTCACTGCTCGACTGGCCTTCACAGGCACCAGCACCAAGGAGCGAGACCGCCGAAAGGACCATCGCTCCATACCCTCGATTCACCCCGCGCCATGAACCAAACATCATGATCGCTGTCTGTGCATCCGCCGTGCCTGCGGACGGCGGAGCGAAAGATCCCTTGCTCTCCGCTGGCGCGGGCCGGGCAGCACTTTCCTCGACCAGCCAACCCGGCGTCGGCGTCAGGGATTCGCCATGCCAGTTTTGTGGCGCCCTTCGGCGGCGCGAGCAGGCCGCCCGACGCGAATCGCTATCATTCCTGGGCAGAAGGCGCATTGTCGTCGGGTCACGCCGGTTGGCCAACGCCTCTGAAGCGTTCACAGCGGGGAAGTGTGTGAGGGGAGGACGAACGGAAGATGCAGGCATCACCTCGTCAATCTTTGACGCTGGGAACGATTTCCTTCGCGATCTGTTTCGCGGCGTGGGGATTGGTCAGCGCGTCGGCTTCCTATCTGAAGGCCCGGTTCAAGCTCTCGGGGTTTGAAACCGCGCTGCTGGTGGCGGTGCCCGTGCTGCTGGGCTCGCTGGCCCGCCTGCCGATCGGGATGCTGGCGGATCGGTTCGGGGGGCGGCTGGTCTTCACGGCGTTGCTGCTGGCCGCCGCCGCGCCGGCGTTTCTGCTGCCACAGGCCGATACCTTTCCGATGCTGCTGGCGGCGGCGTTCTTCCTGGGCCTGGCTGGGTCGTCCTTCGCCGTCGGGGTCAGCTTTGTCGCGCGCTGGACGCCGGCTGCCCGTCAGGGGTCGGCCCTGGGCGTGTACGGGCTTGGCAACATCGGCCAGTCACTGATCGTCATGCTGGGGCCGCTGGCGGCCGCGCAGCTCGGTTGGCCCAGCGTGTTCCGGGGGATGGCGGCGCTGCTGGTGCTGTGGGGGTTGGTCTTCGGCGTGTTTTCGCGGAACGCGGCGGTGACGGCGCCGCCCAAAGGATTCGCGGCGGCGATGGCGATCCTGAGACGCGAGCCGCTGGCCTGGGTGCTGGCCTTGTTCTACTTCCTCACCTTCGGCGGCTTCGTGGCGTTTGCCATCTACTTGCCGACCTTGCTCCGTGATCAGTTCGGTCTGTCGCCGCAGAATGCCGGCCTGCGCGCCGCCGGCTTCGTGGCGCTGGCCACCGGCCTTCGCCCGGTGGGTGGCATCCTGGCCGACCGCATCGGCGGGTCGCGGGTGCTGGGCGGGGTCTTCGCCGGGGTCATTCCCTTCGCCTTGCTGCTGGCCTGGCCGTCGATGCTGCCGTTCACCGTCGGTGCCCTGGGCTGCGCGGCCATGATGGGCCTGGGCAACGGGGCCGTGTTCAAGCTGGTGCCGCAATATTTCCCGCGCGACACAGGCACGGTCACCGGGCTGGTCGGGGCCATGGGTGGCCTGGGCGGATTTTTCCCGCCGCTGCTGCTGGGCGTCTTTCGCGATCGTCTGGGCGCGGTCTGGCCGGCGTTCATCCTGCTGGCGCTGTCGGCGCTGGGCCTGTCGGTGGTCAACGCGCGCGTCTTTCTGCGCCGGCAGATCGCCGTC
>DATLVT010000783.1:0-2845 GCA_035577105.1 Polyangia bacterium | reverse complement strand
CGCGGCCATCGTGCGTGACCTCCAGCTCGCCCAGCAGGCGTATTTCAACAGCCTTTTTCCCCAACGGCCCGCCTCGAGGTCGGACTATCCCACGCTTCTTTCGGGCGAGCCACAGCGCCGGAAGGAGACTTCCCACGCTGCCGCCAACGATCGTTCCAACGCCCCGGCCTCAACGTGGCAACGGTGAATCAGCGGGAAATTCCGCGCCAACCGCGAAACCGCGTCAACCAAGCCCCAGGAGAAACAGATGTCCACCGCGCCCGTCATCGATGCAGCCAAGATGAACGAATTTCTCGGTCGGGCAGTCGGCGATATCGGGGCGGCCATCAGCGCCGCGCTGGTGATCATCGGCGACAAGCTGGGTCTTTACAAGGCGATGGCCGGCGCCGGTCCGGTCACCCCCGCCGAGCTGGCCCGACGCACCGAGACCACCGAGCGCTATGTCCGCGAGTGGCTCGGCAACCAGGCGGCGGGGGGCTATGTCAGCTATGACCCCGCCACCGGTCGCTACAGCCTTCCCCCCGAACAGGCGGCCGCCCTGGCCGATGAATCGAGCCCGGCCTTTCTCCCGGGCGCGTTTCAGATGATCGCGGCCGCCATGAAAGCCGAGCCGCGCATCGCAGAGAACTTCCGCACCGGGGCCGGTCTGGATTGGTGCGATCACGATCCCATGCTGTTCGTGGGCACCGAGCGATTCTTTCGTTCCGGGTACATCGGTCATCTGACCAGTCACTGGATTCCTGCCCTGGATGACGTGGAAGACAAGCTGAAGGCGGGCGGATCCGTGGCGGACGTCGGGTGTGGTCACGGCGCCTCGACGATCCTGATGGCCAAGACGTACGCGCAGGCGCGTTTCGTTGGCTTCGACTATCACGAGGGATCGATCCAGGCGGCCCGTCGCCGTGCGAAAGAGGCGGGCGTCGACGATCGGGTTCGGTTCGAGGTGGCGCGGGCTCAGGATTTTCCGGGCACCGGATATGATCTTGTCGCGTGTTTTGATTGCCTGCATGACCTCGGCGACCCGGGGGGCGCCGCTCGTCACATCCGCAAGACGCTGGCCCGCGAGGGAACGTGGATGCTGGTCGAGCCGTTCGCCAACGATCGGGTCGAGGACAACCTGAACCCGGTGGGCCGTGTCTATTACGCCGCGTCGACCATGTTGTCGGTGCCATGCTCGCTTGCCGGAAAAGGACCGGCCTTGGGCGCTCAGGCGGGAGAAACGCGCTTGCGCCACGTTGTTGTAGGAGAGGGCGGATTCACGCGGTTTCGCCGCGCCACCGAGACACCGTTCAGCATGGTCCTTGAGGCGCGCCCATGAGGCGTGACGGCCCGCAAGGAGCGCCCCCGCGAGGTGCGACGACGAAGATGAAAGGCGCCTGCGGCAATTAACAAACAAAAAATCACGCGGAAAGACGTTGGAAACAATCGGTGAGTAAGAATGTCTGTCAGGGCGGTTGTGAAGGTCACTGTGAAAACGAACGATTCACCCGGCTTTTTCAGGAATTTCTGGGCGGCAGGTCGTGTTTACACCGACAGAGTCATCGATGCAGCGGGGGGCAGCCGGGCAGAGTCAACGCGAGAGGTACGAGGGGAGTTGCGTTGAGGGTGGGAGCAGGTGGTCGAAAGGGCGCAGGGAGCGCAGGGTAGCCGGGGATCGATGAAGCTGAGGCAGGGTGGCAACGTGGGAGCAAGCGGGCGGGGGCAGCGATCGTGCGGGGGCGAAAACGGATTTCGGCACTCCCCGCACGATCAATTTTCTTGTACGATCAGAACGTCGGGAGAGTCATCAACTGGGGAGGGAAGCAAGCATGCAGATCCGTCACATTAGTGCGCGGTCGGCTGAATGGATTGATGCCCTGTACGATGGAGGCGGGAGGGGTTGGGACAAACTGGCGCCGGAAGAGAAGGCAAGACTTCGACATCAGCGAGAGGAGAAGACGGCGACGATGGAGGGTGAGGGATACGGATCGGGTCGCGAACGAGAGTCGCTCAGCGCACCAGGGGCTCAGTCAGCCTCGAGGTAAGCGACCAGAAGCTCGGCAGCGCGATCTTGCAGACGACGTGCTTCGCCCGCGTTGGTCACGTCGTTCATCAGGACTGAGAACACCAGCGGGATACGGCCGGGCGATCCGGCGATCCCTGACAGGCAGCTAGCACTGGCCAGCGTTCCTGTCTTGGCTCGAACGAATCGCTCGGCCAACGTGCCGGTCATTCGATGGGCGATGGTTCCGTCGGTGCCCGCCACCGCCAGAGAGGCCAGGAACTCGGCGGAGATCCGGAAGTCGCGCAAGGCGGTCCGCAAGACCTGCGTGATCTGCTCGGGCGTGAAGCGGTTCGACTCGTAAAGTCCGGAACCGTTGGCCATCTGATAGCTGCCCCGCGGGACACCGGCGGTGGCCAGATACCGCGCCACCGCCTCGAGGCCGCGATCCCAGGTGCCAGGTCGACCGACGATCTCGGCACCCATGGTGCGCAGCACCTGCTCGGCGGCAAAGTTGTTCGAGCGCTTGTTGAGATCGTGCGCCGCCACGCCCAGCGGCGCGGACTCATGTGCCGACAGCACGCGCAACCCCTGGGCCGGTGCCGCCGCGACGCGCACCGGTTTGGCGGTGAAGATTCCGCGCCGCTCCAGCAGCTGGCGCAGCGTCTGGCCCAGGTACACCGGTGGATCGATCACGCGCCGGTAGATCGTGTGCGGCTCGGTGCCCACGCGGACCCGTCCGCTGACCACGATCACCGTGTGACCGTGGCCGTCGTCCTGCGTGTCGACGGTGTGCGCCGCCGGTCCGTCGCCCGCCGTGACGATGCGACCGCTGACCAGAAGATACGACGAGGCCGGCTCCAG
>DATLVT010000782.1:0-5266 GCA_035577105.1 Polyangia bacterium | reverse complement strand
CCAACCGGCTCTCGAAGAGGTTCGCCATGACGCTCAAGCTTTTGCGCAAGAATGGAATTTTTCTTTCCGCCGCCCTCTTCATCGGCCTGGCGGGCTGCGGAGGCGCCGGCGGACCGGGCACCACGACCACCGGTAGCGGCGGCGCGGGACCCAGCGGCGGCAGCGGCGGCGCGGGACCCGGCGGCGGCAGCGGCGGCGCGGGACCCAGCGGCAGCGGCGGCAGCACCAGCAACGGTTCGGGCGGCAGTGACGTCGACGCCAGCAGCGGTGGGTCGGGCGGCATCACCGGCACCGACGGCGCCGCCGGTGCCACCGAAGCAGGCACCGGCAGCGGCGGGACCATTGTCCCCGTGGGCACCAAAGGCGTGCAGGCCGATCCCGGCACCGAAGGCGACGGCACCATCGACGACCCGCCGCCCTACCCGCCCGCGCCCGAGACCGTGGCCCGCAAGGCCGGCGTCCCCGTCGGCAAGGTGATGCCGTATCAGATCTATGCCAGCACCAACGTCTACAAATCGCAGGGGCTGAAGTTCAACTACACCATCTACGTACCGGCGCAGTACCAGAAGGGCAAGCCGGCCGCGTTCATGCTGTTCCTCGACGGCCAGCACTTCGCCGGCCCGGGCCCGGGCCCCACGATCCCCACGCCGGTCCCGGCCGAGGACTATCACTGGAACGCGCCGGTCCTGTACGACAACCTGATCGCCAGCGGCGAGCTGCCGGTGACCATCGTGGCCTTCATGGACCCCGGCGTCCCGAACGGCATGTACCGGCGCGGCGACAACTTTCACCCCGACGCCGAGCTGCGCAGCATGGAGTACGACAAGGCGTCGCCTGACTTCGGCAACTTCCTCATCAACGAGTTCATCCCCGACTGCGTCAAGAAGGACTACGACATCGTCGACGATCCGGACGGCTGGGGCATCGGCGGCCACAGCTCGGGCGGGATCGCCGCCATCACCACCCCCTGGTTCCACATCGACAAGTTCCACAAGGCGCACAGCTCCAGCGCCAGCTATCCAAACACCAACAACTTCCCCGGCACGCCGTCGTTCCCGAACGCGTTCAACAGCGTCACCCCGGCCAAGCCCATCCGCATCACCATGCTCAGCGGCACGATGGATCTGGGCGGCTGGTTCGCCGCCAACACGAGCGCCGCGAACATCCTCAAAGCCAAGGGTTACCACTATCGTTTCCGCCCCGGTCAGGACAACCACGTCCCCCCGATGGCCGCCATCAACGAATTCGCCAACGCCATGCGCTGGCTGTGGCGCGGGTATTCGCTGCCCTGGTACAAGTAACGCGCGTGACGGCTGAATGAAGCCGACGGTCTTCTGCGCGTTCGTGTTCGCCGGGCTGCTGGCGGTTGCGTCCCGTCCCGCCGCCGCTGCCGCCAGGGAGGACTCCCTCCGTTGCGGCGTCAACCTGGTCCATCTCGGCGACAGCGAGGAAGCGGTCCTGGACAAGTGTGGCCGACCGGCAGCGTCCGTGCGCAAGACCTCCCGATGGCGAAGACGGACCGCGACGTTTGACGAATGGACCTACGACCTGGGCCCGACGCAGTTCGTTCGCGTGCTCTCCTTCGACGCCGCCAGCGATCGCTTGCTCAGCATCGTCGTCCTCGACGACTACGGCCGCTGACGTATCTGGCCGCCGGGCATGCGGTCACGCTTGCAGCCGCCCCGCCGCCGTGCTGACGTCGGTCCGGAAGGCATGTCGGTGGCAACAAACGTCGGTGGGAGATTCCTGTGTCGATCTTGACGGCCATCGCCCGGCGGCGGTGGCTGCGTCGCCTGCTGATCGGCAGCGCCAGCGCGCTGGCCCTGTTCGCCGTCGTGGGATTCCTGGTGCTGCCGCCGGTGGCGCGAGCGATCGCCGAGAAACAGCTGGGCCAGCTGCTGGGGCGCCGGGTCAGCGTGGCGCGCGTGCGGGTCAATCCGTTTGCGCTGTCGCTGACCGTCGAGGGTTTTCAGATCTACGAGCCAGGCGGAAACACGCCGTTCGTCGGCTTCGGTCGCCTCTACGTCAACGCCCAGCTGGCTTCGATCTACCGGCGCGCCCCCGTGGTCAAGGAGGTCAGCCTGGAATCGCTGCGCGTCCACGTGGCGCGCCTGAAAGCGACGCCCGACGGCTGGGCCGACCCCGCCAGCTATAACTTCTCCGACATCCTGGCCCGCCTGGCGGCCATGCCCAGGGCGCCACCGGCGCCGCCACCGGCACCTGACGACGGCCCGGCGCGGTTCTCCGTCAACAACATCCGCATCAGCGACGCCGCCCTGACGTTCGACGATCGGCCGCTTGGCAGCCAGCACACCATCTCGGCCCTGAACCTGGGCGTTCCGTTCGTTTCAACACTGCCGGTGTTCATCGACACCTTCGTCGAACCAGGGCTGCGGCTGACCATCGACGGAACACCCTTCGCGTTCGGGGGGCGAACCAAACCCTTCAAGGACTCGCAGGAGACGACGGTCGAGCTGCGCGCTGACCGCTTCGATCTCACCCGCTATCTACCGTACGTTCCGGTGCCGCTGCGATTCGACGTCGCGTCGGCGCTGCTGGACCTGGCGCTGGATGTCTCGTTCGTGCGGCCGCGCAGCGACGCGCCTTCGCTGACGGTGAAAGGCCGGGTGGCGCTGGAGAAGGTCGCCCTGCGCGAGAAGAACGCCGCGCCGCTGGCCAGCCTGGAGCTGTTCGAGGTCCTGATCGGCAAGGCCGACGTCACCGCCCAGGCATACGCCATCGACAAGGTGGGCGTGCGCGGACTGGACGTGCACGTGCGGCGCAAGGCCAACGGCACGCTGAACCTGGCGCTTCTGGCGTCGGCACCGGCGGCGGCGACACCACCGACACCAGCGCCGGCGCCGGCAAAGGCTGTCCGCAAGACAGCGCCCGCCTCGGCCACGGCGAAAACTGGGACGACCGCCGCGCCTCGATTCACGGTCGGGGTCATCGACGTCGGGAACGTGACCGTGCACTTTCGCGACGAGGCGGTTCACCCCGCGATGGAGGTCGCCGTCGATCAGCTGACGGTGTCGGTGCGCGGGCTCTCCAACGCGCCCCAGGCCAAGGCCACCGTCAGCGCGTCGTTGCGCGCATCGCCGGGCGGCACACTGACGCACCAGGGAACGCTGACGCTGGAGCCGCTGCTGGCCACCGGCACGCTGACCGTGGGCGGGATCGAGCCGGGGCGGTTCGCGCCCTACTTCCACGATCAGATCACCTTCGACATCGCCCGCGGGCGCCTGCGCCTGGGTACCGGCTATCACTTTCGCTCTGCCGCCGCCGGTCCCGACCTTCAGCTGTCGGGCGCCTTCGTCGAGCTGGCCGACCTGTCGCTGCGAAAACGGGGGGCCAAGGGTGGCGCCAGCACCCGCCCGCAGGACGAATTTTTTCGGCTGCACGACCTGGCCATCCGGAACGTCGACGCCGACCTCACCAGGCAGACCGTCGTGGTCGGCGAGCTGACCACCAGCGACGGCCGCGTGCGCGCGGAGCGCAACGCGGCCGGCGTGGTCGACCTGACGACGCTGGTGCCGCCCGCCCCGCCGACGACGTCGGCAAGGTCCGCTGCAATATCCCCGCCCTCCCCGCGGGCGGAGCCCACCCCACCCGCTCCGGCACCGGCCTGGTCCGTGCACCTGACGCGCTTCGCGCTGGACGGCTGGAGCGCCCGCTTCGAGGATCACCAGGTCGATCCCGTCGCTGTCACCACGCTGGCGCCCATCAAGCTGACGGCCGGCAACGTCGACACCGCGCGCGGCTCGCGGGCGACGCTGGACCTCCGCCTGGGCCTGAACAAGCAGGGTCGCATCGCCGTCAGCGGGTCGGCCAGCCTGGATCCCGTCGCCGCCAACCTGAAGCTCGATCTGCGCAACATCGAGATTCTCCCCCTGCAACCCTATTTTGCCGACCAGGTGAACCTGACCGTCACTGACGGCACCGTCTCCGTCAGCGCCAACGCCAAGATCGAGGTGCCGCCCGCGCCGCCCAGAGGCCCCCCGCCCCCCACACGGCTGGCCGTCAGCGGCGACATCGACGTGGCCCGGTTCGCGGCGGTGGACGCCCTGAAACAGGAGCCGTTCCTGTCGTGGCGATCGTTTCACGTGGGCGGGCTGGAGCTGACCACCGCGCCGCTGAAGGTGGCCGTCCGGGAGCTCGCGCTGACCGATTTCTATTCGCGCCTGACCATCTATCCCGACGCGCATTTCAACGTGCAGGACATCGCCGCCGCCCCCAAGCAGGCTGGCCCCGCCACCGTCGCGCCCACCACCAGGCCGCCCCCCGCCGCCGGGCACCCGACAGCGCAGGCGCAGGCGCAGGCGCAACCGCCATCGCCGCCGCCGCCCGTGACGATCGGCCAGGTCACCCTGCAAGGCGGGCACGTCAGCTTCACCGACCACCTGATCCGCCCAAACTACTCGGCCGAATTGACCGAGCTGGGCGGGCGCCTGTCGGGCCTCTCCTCGGACGCCAGCACGCAGGCCGACATCGATCTGCGCGGCGCCGTCGATCACTCGGGGGCGCTGTCGATCGTCGGCAAGATCAACCCGCTGGCCGGCAATCTGTTCGTCGACATCAAGGTGGCGCTGAAAGATTTCGAGCTGCCGCCCGCCAGCCCGTACGCCGCCAAGTACGCCGGCTATGGCATCAGCAAGGGCAAGCTGGCCCTGTCGCTGGACTATCACATCGCCAACAAGAAGCTGGACGCCAAGAATCACGTCACCATCGACCAGTTCACCTTCGGCGACAAGGTGAAGAGCCCGGACGCCACCAGCCTGCCGGTCAAGCTGGCGGTGGCCATCCTGAAGGATCGTCACGGCGTGATCGATCTGAACGTTCCCATCGCCGGCTCGCTGGACGATCCCGACTTCAAGATCGGCCGCGCCGTCCTGAAGGTCCTGGGTAATTTGATCGTCAAGGCTGTGACCGCGCCGTTTTCGCTGATCGCCTCGGCATTCGGCGGCGGCGATCAGCTCTCGCGCCTGGATTTCCCGGCTGGCCTGGCCGCCGTCGACGCCGGCGCGCAGGCGAAGATCCGGACCCTGGCCAAGGCTCTGCAGGAGCGTCCCGGCCTTTCCTTCGAGATCGAAGGGGGCGCCGATCCGCAACGCGACCGCGAGGACCTGCGTCGCCACATCTTTCAGCAAAAGCTCCACGCTCAGCGGGTCATCGAGCTGGCCAAGGCCGGGAGAACACCGGGCGCCACGCCCCCGGCCCAGGACGCCGCCACACCCATTGACGCCGCGGAACGCCCGCATCTTGTCGA
>DATLVT010000781.1:0-9676 GCA_035577105.1 Polyangia bacterium | reverse complement strand
CGTGGTTCGCAGGTGGCCGCGGTGATCCAGCACCGGCGAATTCGCAGGAAAATGCTCGGCCCAGTACAGCGAGTCGGTCCTGGAGATGATGAGAGGCTTGTCGGCCTCCCACGCCGTGCCCGACAATTTGACGACGCGAACCACGGGGCGATTTCCGAAACTGCACAGGCTCTGCCACATCTCGGCGTCGGCGTTGCCGTCGATCAGCCCGGTCTGCTCGCCCCAGTTCAGGACACCGGTCTGGTAAAAGGTCGTGTCCAGCTTGATGTCCTCGCCTGGATTGATCAGCGGCAGCGTGTGGTGGCAAAGCTCCTGGGCCAGCTTCAGCATGTTGGGCGAGCCGGTGGTGGTGATCTTGTTCGACCGCGCTTCACCCAGGACGCGGGTGGTGCCGACGATGTTCAGGATGGCGGGCGGAATCTTGGCGGAGGTGCCGCCCAGGGCCATCCACGCCATGTAACGGGCGCTCCAGTCCTCGGGGGTCATGCCGACCAGCGGGATCTCCGGCGCGCCGAACACGCGCTGGCGGTTGCCGCCCGGATTGGTCACCGGACCGAACAGGCCGTCGCGGAAGTTCGCCACGCGGGCCGTGCCGCCGGTCATGTTCATGATCGCCTCGGCCATCAGGCCCTTGGAATCCGCCTGCGGGCCGTGGCAGTTGATGCAGACGTTGGTGAAGACGGCGGCGCCAGGCGTCTGCAAGTAGACGGGCGCATCGGGCGCCAGGGCCTTGCCTGGATTGATGTCCATCCACCGGGGACGAGCGCGATTGGTGCCGTCAAAGGCCGACACCCTGGGGACGCCGGCGAACTGGCAGCCATCCTTTTGCAGCCACAAGCCATAAGGTAGGGGCGTCCTGGCGAACGTGGTGAACTCTGGCGTCAAAGTCACGCCCGTCAGCGCCTCCTTGACGAGGGCGCGATCCCTGGCCACCGCCGCCTTGGCCGTGGCGTCGCCCGAAAGGTCGGAGTTGTCGACGACTCCGTCCACCACGAATGACTTCCAGTCGGCGCGCCGCGGGTACCACTCGCCGGGTGGGTCGGTCAGGTCGGTGATCACCCAGTGGGCGCGCACCGGGACGCCCACGTCGGGCTGCAACAGCTTGGGTGGATCCTGCTTGAGATCGTAGACGCCGTCGCTGGCCGGAACGATCTTTCCGGTGCCGCGAATGATGTCGGGGTCGACGATGTCCGAGGTGTTGGGACAGAAGGAATAGCGTCCCTCGGCGTGGTACTGGTCCAGTCGTTTCTTGGCGGCCGCGACGGCATCCTGATAGCCGGTCGACGCCGCGGTGACCTCGGCATACGGTTGGGCGTTTCGATCGGCGGCCGTGGGTGGCACGGCGTCCTCGTCAATCTCGGGATTCTTCCGCGTCGACGGGATGCTGACCATCCAGTCGCCCAGGATCTGGGTGATGCGGCAGTCGAAGCCCGGCGAATTCATCGGCATGTGCGGGAACACCACAAAGTCGTCGGCGTACATGAACGGCGTGTCGATGTTGCGGTAAAGCAGGCTGCGCCAGGGCGCCCCCAGGTGAGCCGCCCCCTTCTTGCGCGCTCCACAGATGAAGCGCGAGAAGTCGTCGTCCTGCGAACAGTCCGCCGCCCACTTGCGCTGCCAGTTGGCCGTGTTGTCGTCGGCCACCGGAAATTCGCGCAGCGACGGCGTGATGTACGGCATCGGTACGTCCTGCTCGAAGCCGCGCTTGCGCAGCGGGCTGTACCGCTCCAGCGGGAACTGAAAGATTCCACCGGTAAGCGACGGCAGAAAATCCAGCAAGTCTTTCAGCTCGGGATTCTTCACCGACGGAAAGCCGCGCGGGTTATGGCAGTGGGCGCAGTTCCCCAGCATGTAGGCCTGCGCCTTCAATTCGTAGTCGTTGCGGGCGCTCCGCGTCCCTTCGGCGTTCTCCAGCGGCAGCACGTCGTCCGCCGCCATGCCGGTGATGACGCCGTAGTCGATCAGACGCTGAAGCTGGTTCAGCTCGTCCGGACCGGTCTCCTCGTAGGCGCCGCCGGTGGCCGTCGGTCGGCGCGCGATCTGAACCGGCAGGAACCCCAGGACGAAGTTCGCGCTGGCGCTGCCCATGTGGCACTGGATGCAGCGCTGGCTGCCGGGGATGGCATAGTGCCGCTTGAGGCCGGGGTTGCCGTCCCCCAGCGCGTACGACAGGTTGTCCGGCATGCTGTCGCGGATCATCTGTTCCTTGGGTTCGTCGACGGTGATGTTGATCAGGATGTCCGTGAACGGATCGCCGTTGCGCAGCGGCAACTGCTTCAGCTCGGCCTTGGTCTCGTCCTCGTCCCAGACGTAGGTGGCAAACAGGGCGGTGTTCTGCACCGTCCCGTTATCAAGCCTCCTGTCGGGCCTGGCGACGATGACCCGCGTCTCGATCTTGCGAAAGGTCTCGTTGCCGTCGCGGTCAATCACCTTCTTGAGGAACGTCTTGTAAAAGCGGGTGTTGGGCGGGATGTCGAACTGCTGCGTCTCCTTGTTGAATTTGATCGACTGTCCGCTGGGCACGCGGACATAGCGCAGCTTGCCGGCGTCGTCGGTCCACAGCGGGTATTGCGGCGCATAGGCGATGACCCGGTTGCGAGCCAGCTCGGCCGCGTCCAGCGTCGATAGATCCGTGTCAGCCAGGCTCATCGGCAGCGTCGCCTCGGTGGCGGCGGCGAACAGGTTGTCCAGCTTGTCCATGGTGGCGGTGCTGGTGCCCACCATGCCGGGGCCGGGGACGCAGTTGCCGATGTTGGTCATGCCCAGACCGACGTCCGGCGAGACCAGGTACATACCGGGCGTCTGGCTGTCGTCGCCCGCGCTGCCGCCCAGGGAAAAGACGGTGTCGGGGCGTCCCTGGGCGATCCATTTCTCCAGCAGATCGGACAGCAGGAAGATCGGGTCGCCGCTGGCCCGCTGCGAGTACGGCTTGCCGCCCCCGCCCTGGGGCGGCATGTACCGGGCGGGATCCTCCGAACGGATCGCGTTCAGGGCCTTCTGGTCGACGACGGCCGCGAACGTCTTGGCCGTGACGTGAAAGCTCCCCAGGCTGGCTTCGACGTGGCAGCCGCCGCAGTCGGCCTTGAAGACGTTGAAGAGATCTTCGGTGTACATGACGGCGCCCGTCGCGCCGGGCGTGGCGCCGTTTTCGGTCGACATGGTGTCAACCCGTGCCGGCAACGGCTCCGAAGCGCGCGCCGGGGCGCACACGGCCGACTGAACCGGTGGACTGGTCGCGGTCCCGGCATCCGGGCGCCAGTCCCAGTCCTTGGCGCTGTCCGGCCCCCCCGGCGGCGAGCAGCCGATGGGAGCGGCCAGGACCAGCCAAAGCATGTACCGCGATGGTCGGACTGGCGTGTTCATCAAATTGTCCCCTCGCGCGCGCGCGCGACGGTCGTCATGTACCACGGGCCAGCGCGCGCCTCTGTGACAGTTCCGCGACGGGTCCGGCGTGTCAGAAAGCGCCGGCTTACTGCGCCTTCAACAGCAGGTTATCGAAGAGGATCTGGAAGGCGGCGGCGCGGAACGTCTTCATCGCGACCAGGCGAACGGCCATCGAGTGCGTGCCCGCCGGTGGCGACGTGGTTCCCTGGACCAGTTTCCACGCATTGGTGTCGCCGACCAGCGACCAGGCATCGGCGCCCACCATGGCGCCGGAGCAGTCGATGGAGGGGTAGTAGATGATGTTCACGCCACCGGTGCCCATGCCCTGGCCAGTCGGGATGAAGAGCTGCAGCGAGAGCCGATAGGTTGTTCCGCCCGTCACGGGCACACACTGGCGCGAGCCGGTCATCGTCATGCCGTCGGCCTCGGCGACGTTGGCGTTGGTCACCGACAGCGAGCCAGAGCCCGCGAGGCCGGTCGCGTCCCGGCTGTCCCGGGATTGGTTGGCGCCGAACTCCGCTAGCCAGGCGGAGGTGTCGGCGTCAAAGCCCGGGTTGGAGATCAGCGTTTCGTGGCAATCAGGGACGTTGTTCGTGTCGAGATCGGGACACATCCCCGGGTTGCCGGAGGCGCCGCCCGAGCCGGAGGCGCCGCCCGAGCCGGAGGTGCCGCCGCTGCCGCCGGGCGCGTCGCCGTTCGTGCAGGGGATCTGGCAGACGCCGGCATGGACGTGGTCAACGTCATGATCGCACGCATACAGCACGTAAGCGGCGCCCAGCGGATAGGGATTGCCGGAGGGATCCAGGTCGGTGAATCGACTGGCCACATCGACGGCGGCGGTCGACTCGGCGGCGGCCTCGACCTCGGCTTTGCATTGTCCGTTCGCGTTGCCGGACAGACAGGACACGTCGGACGCTGTCCCGCAATAGCACGGCTGCACGTCGCCCACGGCTGGCTTTCCGCAGGAGGTGCGGCGGATGCACGCCATCAACTCGAGACAGAGATCTTTTCGCGGCCGTCCCGTTGCCGGACCGGTCATCGCGTTGCCCGTCGCTCCCTCGCAGGCGGCCAGCTCGTCGGCGCAGCTGGTCTGTTCGCAAGCGTGGCACTGGTTGTAGGTCACGGGCCCGTTGCCGGCGCCAGACCCGCTGGCTCCGCCGCTGCCGCTGCCGCCGCTGCCGCTGCCTGCGGCCCCGCCGCTGCCGTTACCGCCGGTGCCACTGCCGCCCGAGCCCGCGGCCGCCCCGCCGCTGCCCGCGGACGCCCCGCCGCTGCCGGAAGCGCCGCCACTGCCGGTCGCGCCCCCGCTGCCGCTGGAGCCGCCGCTGGCCGCCGTGGTTCCTCCCGACCCGGCTTGCGTCGGCGCGCCGTCACCACCCGGTCTTCCCAGGCAGGAGGTCTTGCAGAAGACCGGATCGCAATCCTGCAGCAAGTTGATCGCCGCGCCGGAGGCATAGCTGAAATCGACCAACCGATCGGCGACCTCGCCCGAGTCGCTGGTCTCGGCGGCCGCGCCGATCTGCGTCTTGCAGGGACCGATGGCGTTCCCCGACAGGCAGCTGATGTCGCTGACGCCGGCGCCGCAGTAACAGCCTTGCGCGTTGAACATGTCGCCAATCTGGACGATGCAGTTGCTCTGGCGGACGCACTCCAGCACCGCCTGGCACAGGTCGGCCTTGGCCGTGCCTTTCTTTGGCCCGTCCTGAGCCGTCGTCGGCGCGGGGGGCATGTAACAGGGCGAGTATTCGTCGAGGTCGTTGTCCGGCAGCTTCTTGCAGTATTTCTCCTCGCACTTCAGACAGTCCGCCGGATTGGCCATGGGCGCGCCGCCGCTGCCGGACACACCACCGCCGCCGTTGCCGCCACCACCGGATCCGGATGTTCCGCCGCTGCCGCCGGCGACCGGCGCGTCCTTGCCGTCGGCGACGGCCGATGCGTCCTGGCCGTCACTGGCGGCGCCGTCGACCTTGGCGGCGTCGGTGCGCGGGGCGTCTCTTGATGCGTCGCTGCCGCCGTCGGCGTCGGTCTCCGCCGGGATGCGGCCAAACGGTCCGCCGCGATCCTTGGCGGGCACCGTCGAGTCGTCCGTGCATCCGACTGATGCACCAAGCGACAGCGCCACAGCTGCCCACCACCACGTTGATCGCCTTCGAGACATGAATATCCAACCGCGAGAGGCCCGCGCTGCCTCGGCGCCAACCAATATCCGTGCCACCGACAAACGCCGCGAGTTGGTGCCGGCGGGCGCGCTGGCCAGTGACCGCTTTTCGAAACCGACGTCCGATTTTCGGTGAGTGACGGGTGCGTCGCGCAGCCGGCGCAGAAACGTAACATTCCTCTTCCGGCCACCCTGTTATAAGCGGCGCAGCCTCGTCTTCGGTCGGCGGAAGGACAGATGCGTTACTGCATTCATTTCACTCTGGTGGCGGCGTTGTTGGCGGTGTCAGTCGTTTCACAGCCATCGGCTGGCGCGGCGACGGTCTCGCCGGTGGCGGCGCCGGACGAACCCTTCGGTCATGCGCGCTTCAAGCTGAACGACGCCGATCCGGAGTCGAGCGTGCCGCCGCTGGAAGCGCGCGACGCCAGCCCGCTGGAGTTTGGTTACTACCTTCAGGAGATCCTCGACAAGGCAGCGGCGGCCACCAAGGCCGGCGACAGCGTGAAGACCGTTCGCTATTACCGGGCCCTGGCCAAGGCGGTCCCCGAGCGCGCTCTGGGATTTTCGCGCCTCTGCCAGTCGCTGGAGGCGACCGGTGAGCGAGAGGCGGCGATCGTCGCCTGTCACTCCGCGCTGGGACTGCCAGGCGTGGTGATCGACGACTACGTTCGTTACGTGCACCTGATCTTGGCGGCGCCAGGGATTCTGGCGCCCAGGGATCTGGAAGAGATCAAGGCCGTCACCACGCACCTGAAGTCACAGCCGGAAGCGAAGATCGTCGGCTATCACCTGCAATGCGAGCTGGGGACGCGCGTCGCCGACGTTGCCGCACTGGAAGAATGCACCGCCGCCCTGACCGCCGCCGCGCCCTGCGATCCGAAGACCATTTCCTTTCAATGGGCGCTGGCCCTGCAGAAGGGCGACGGCGCCGAGGCACGCAACATCATCCGGCGCGCCGCCGAGGCCGGCATGACCGCCGAGGCCGTTCAATTGATGAAGGACCGCACGGCGGAACATTTCTCGCTGTGGCCGCGCCGTCTGGCGGACTGGCGTTTCTCCGCTCCCCTGGCCGTCGCTGTCTTCGCCGCCTCCGCGTCGGCCCTGGCCATCGTCCGCCGCCGCCGCGGCCTTCGCCAGCAGACCCTCGCCTAAAGCGAGTACTTCTTCAGCTTCTCGTAGAGGGTCGAGGCGGCGATGCCCAGCATGCGGGCGGCGTGGACCTTGTTCCCGCGCGTCAGGACCAGCGTCTGCTTGATGGCAGACTGCTCGACGCTGGCCAGCGTGTGGCCGCCCAGCGGCAGGCGATCCAGCAGCGAGTGATCGCCGGTCGAGGCCACAAAGCGCAGGTGCACTGGCTCCAGAACGCCGGCGTCGACGAAGGCCAGCGCACAGGCCAGCACGTTCTTCAGCTCGCGCACGTTGCCGGGCCAGGGATGGGCGCGCAGGAGTTCCAACGTTGCATCTGAGACAGTGACCTCGGGACGACCGAGGTCAGCTAGCAAGCGCGGTACCAGCAGCGGGATGTCCTCGCGTCGCTCGCGCAGCGGCGGCAGCTGCACCACCGCGGCGGCCAGACGAAAGTACAGGTCCTGACGGAACGTTCGATTTGCCACCAGCGCCGCCAGGTCGCGGTTGGTGGCGGCCACGATGCGCAGATCGACGCGCGCGTCGCGCGTGCCGCCTACCCGCCGGATCGAGCGGCTCTCCAGGGCGCGCAGCAGCCGGGGCTGCAGATCCAGGGGAAGTTCGCCGATCTCGTCCAGGAACAGGGTGCCGCCGCGCGCCCGCTCGAAGGCGCCCACGTGCTCGGCGTGCGCGCCGGTGAAGGCGCCGCGCTCGTGGCCGAACAGCTCGGTCTCGACCAGGTTGGCCGGAACGGCGCCGCAATCGAACACGATAAAGGGACCGCCGGCGCGCGAGCTGGCGTCGTGGACGGCGTGGGCCACCACGTCCTTGCCGGTTCCGGTTTCTCCAATGACTGTCAGCGTGATGTCGGTGGGCGCCAGGCGGCGCATCACCGCGAACACCTCGCTCATGGTCGGGGCGGTGGCCACCAGGTTCCCGAACGCTTGCGCGCCGGCAGCGGACAGCAGCGGTGGCGTGGCGATGCGCGTCCGTGCTGGCGCGCGCGCCGGACCCTCTTCGTCCGGTGGGCCTGTCAACGCCGTCATCATTCCGGGAGACGAGAAGAACTGGGTAGCAGTCACGGCAAACCGTATATCAGGCAGGGGCCGTCAGGGTTGTTACAGTTGGAATACAGTTCGCCGCCCGGATCGTGGTGACCGGCGGTCTCCGGAAAACGGACAGAACTGTTCGAAAACCGATGGGCGGGATCGTTCCGGGCGCCCCCAAGATCCGCGCCGTCGTCGAGGGTGATTTTGCCGTCCTGTCACACTGGTGACACAGACAACCGGGCTATATAGCCGTCGGCTGAACGTCGGACGACACGCGTGACCACGACGAACCAATCGCTGCGATCGATTACCCGCGCGATCGGCGTTCTCTCGGGTGCGCTGGTGCTGACAACCGGATGCGGGGACGCCGTCGATCATCGGCCGGCGGCGTGGGAATACATCTCGCCGGCGATCATCCAGCCGAACTGCGCGACGACCAGCTGCCACAGCCGCGCGGCCGCCGTCGCCGGGCTGGATTTCTCCACGCCCGAGCACGGGTACACCAGCCTGACCGCGCTGTGGGTATGGATCGTCGATCCGAACGGGACGCCGGAGAACGGCTGTCGGCCTTACGGGGACGAGTTCGTTTGCCAGCGCAACCATCGTCCGCTGGTGACGCCGTTCGATCCGGCGCAATCGCGGCTGGTCCACATGTTGAAGGCTGAGGGAGCGGCGCGCATGCCGCCTGATCGTCCCTTGCCCCTGGCCGACATCGCGTTGATCGAGCGCTGGATCCTCGACGGCGCGCGCAAGAGCCTCGACGATACGGGACGCGACGCCGCCATGCCGCGGGATGGCGCCGGCGACGGCACCGGGCCGGATGGCGCGTCGACAGACGGCGCCACCAGCGACGGCATGACCGCCGGCGACGCCTCCAGTTCCAGCAACGACGCCGGCGACGGCGGACTGCCCGACGGAGACGGCGCGGTCGAGGCCGCGTCCGGCGACGCGGCGGGGGCGACGGATGCTGGCTGACGTGGCGGGCGTGCGTCGGTTTGTGTTTACCGCCGTGCTGGCGTCGCTGACGGTTGCGGCGTTGTCCCCCGCGGTGGCCCACGCCTATCCGCAGTGGCAGCTCCTGGCGGGATCCGCTCGCTGCAACCAGTGCCACTACGCCCCGGCGGGCGGCGGCCTCATCAACAGTTACGGCCGCGACGCCGCCGGTGAAGAGCTGTCGACGTTCGGCGGCGACGGCGCCCTGTTGCACGGGGTGCTGCCCATGCCGGCCTGGCTGGGCATCGGCGGCGACGGTCGCGGCGCTTTCGTCGCCAACGACGTGCAGGATCCGGGCGGCGCCAAGGACAGCCTCTTCCCGATGCAGGCCGATCTGTACGGCCGCGCCGCGCTGCCGGTCGGCCTTTCCATCTATGCGACGGGCGGCCTGCGCGGCCACGCCCGCGCCGGAGACGCCATCGTGCCCGATCAGAATTACCAGCCGATGTCGGCGTCGCGGCTGATCTCGCGCGAGCACTACCTGATGTGGCAGATGCAGGCGCTGGGACCGTACGTGCGGGCCGGGAGATTTTTCGCGCCGTTCGGGTTGCGGCTGGCCGAACACATCACCTACGTCCGCCGCGATCTGGGGTTCAACCAGCTGGAGGAGTCCTACAACCTGTCGGCGGGGGCGGTGTACGAAGCCTGGGAGCTGCACGTCACGCTGTTCGGACCCGACGTCATCCGCCACATCGGCAGCGACGAGAAAGGCCTGGCCGCCTATTTCGAGCGCCGTCTGCTCGGCGATCGACTGGCGCTGGGGGCGCAGACGCGCCTGGCCTCTGGCCCAGGCATGACCCGTTTCATCCTGGGCGGCCTGGGCAAGTTCTGGGTGCCGGAGGCACGCACCATGTTTGTCGCCGAGGTCAACGTCGTGCAGATGCTGTTCGACTCTGACGCGGCGGGGACGCGCGGCCAGTTGGTGGCGGCGGCGGGCGGCGTGGTGGCGCCGCTGCGCGGTCTGCTG
>DATLVT010000780.1:0-2436 GCA_035577105.1 Polyangia bacterium | reverse complement strand
GACCCGGCCCTCCGCCGATGCGCCCCGACCTGCCCCCGTTGTCTGCCAGCGAAGCGGGGTTCGTGCTGGGAGCGGCGCTGATCGGAGCGCCGGCGACGGTGATCGACGGGCTGGCTGGCGACGAAGGGGCGCGCTGCCAGGAGGCGCTCACCACCCTGGGGACGCTCCCGTCGGATCAGCGCGTGGATCTCCTGGCGGCGCTGGGCGGTAACGTTCTGTCCGCGGTTCCCGCCGGCATCGAGCAGGTTCATCGGGATTGGCTGCTGCCGGCGCTGGCGGCGGAATCGACGCCCCTCTTGCGGGCGGCGATGGCCGGATGGCCGCCCGCGGTGGTCGAACGGGCCGCTGCCGTCATCGTCGCGCGGGGCGACGATCCGACGCCGCACCCCACCGACCAGCTTGACGACGAAACGCTGGCCGCCGTCCAGCGCGCGATCTTCGTGGACATCGTCGCGGCATGTCCGGTGGCGGGCGCCTGGTCGGCGCTGGCTGGCGAGCACGGGCCGGCGCTGCTGGACGGCCTGGCCGGGCTGGGGGCTGAGACCATCGGCGTTTCGCTGCGCGGGGCGCCCCGTCCGGTGATCGCCCGTGCTGCCGCCCAGGTCGGCGAACCGGGCGCCGAGCGGCTGATGGAGGCCGCGACCCGGCCTGGTTCGCCACAGGAGCGACAGACGGCGCGGGCCCTGGTCGCTGCTGTCGGCTCTGACGAGACCGAGCTGGGCGCGGCGATCGCCATCGGTCTGATCACCCTGGCCCACGCCCTGGCTCGGGCGCCCGACGAGGCGGCGATGGCCATCGCCCAGCGGCTTCCGATGCCTCTCGGCCGGTCGCTGCTGGCGGCGATTGTGCGGGCCCGCGCCGACCTGGCACGCTGACCGGGCGACCGTCAGGCGTCGGCTTCGCTCTTGAAATAGTCGTACAGCGCGGCGCGAGGCGCCACTTGCTGCTGCAGCGCCTGCGCCTCGGCCTTGGTCATCGGAACAAAGCCGCGCGCCACGGCCAGGTTCTGTTGCACCTCGCCGACGGTCGAGCAGCCGATGATCACCGTGTCGGTCAGGCTGGCGGTATAGCGGATCAGCTGTTCGGGGCGGGCGTCGCGCAGCAGGCGGCCGCCGGCCATCGCTTTCATGCCGACCACGCCCATTCCCTGGCGGCGGGCCTCGGCGACCACCGTCGGGACGAAAGGCTGGCGCAGGCTGTCGGCGGGATTGACTGCCACCAGCACGTTGTCGAAAGGGAAGCGGGCCATGGCCGCCAGCAAGACAGCCGGATCGTGATGGCCGGTGAGACCGATGTGGCGGATCCGGCCGTCGGCCTTGGCTTGCAGGGCGGCTTCAATGGCCCCGCCTTTTCCCAGCAGGACGTCCAGCTCTTCCCTTTCGCGCAGGTCGTGCATCTGCCACAGATCCAACCAGTCGGTGCCCAGGCGTCGCAGCGAATCGTCAAGCAGGCGCAGCGCTCGATCCCGTGTCCGTTCGTGCGTCTTGGACGCGAGAAAGACGCCGGCGCGCGCCGCGGGACCGGCCGCGCGAAACGCTTGACCATAGTAGTCCTGACTCTGCTGATAGGCGGGCGCCGTGTCGCAGTAGCGCACGCCCAGGCGCAGCGCTTCGAGAATGACCGGCACCGCCTGGCGCGCCTGCCCGGTGGTGCGCAGGATCCCTTCGCCGCCCAGAGACACGGCCAGGACGCGGGCGCCGGTGCGACCGAGCGGGCGTTGGTCGACGGCATCGAAGGCATCGACTGCATCGACGGGCGCGGTCGGGGCGGGTCCGGTGGGATTGGCTGTCGCGGGCATGGGGGGAGTATCCCATCAGGCGGCGTCCCCGTCAGGCCGGCGTCAGCGCCGCCGTTCCATGTTAGAGATGGCGGGCGGAGCGCGCTCATGGGTCGCGTCGTTAAAGGATGGGGACATCGGGTGCCGGGCCAGCTGCTCGACGCCAAGGCGCAAGCGGCGGCCATCCTGGACGCCGCGCAGGCCGAGGCCGAACGCCTGCGTGCGGATGCCGAACAGCTGCGCGCGGATGCCCAGTTGCTATATGCCGAGGCCCAGCAGCGCGGCCTGGCCGAGGGTCGTGATGCGGCGGCGGCAGAAGTTCTGGGCACGTTACTGGCGGCGCGCGCCGAGGCGGCGGCAGCGCTGGTCGCGGCCAGACCGGCGGCGGTCTCCCTGGCGGCGCGCATGGCGGCCAAGATTGTCGGCCGGGCTGTCGACACGTCGCCGTCGCTGATCGCCGACATCGCCACCGAAGCGCTGCGCGCCAGCCGGGCGGGCGCCGGACGGGTCAAGCTGCGCGTCCACCCGACGGACCGGCAGGCGTTGATGACCGCCAGGTCGCAGCTGGCGGCGCAACTGGGGGTGAGCGCGGCGCTGGAAATCGTCGACGATCCGGCGGTGGGACGTTACGGTTGCATCGTGGAAACCGGCGCGGGACG
>DATLVT010000779.1:0-6431 GCA_035577105.1 Polyangia bacterium | reverse complement strand
AGCCTTGTGGCGATCGTGAGCTTTATCGCCGCGTCGCTGATCGGCGTTGCCGCCGCCTTTCGTAACCAGCGCCTGCGCACCGGCGCCACCGCGACCTGGCGCCGCGCCCCCGAGATCGTGCTGGCCCTGGCCTGTGCGCCGCTGTTGATCCACGACGCGCGCGCCATGTTCACCGGGCACAAGGCGGCGTCGCTGCCAGGGCACGGATTCGCGTCGGCCGGGCTGGTGGTGGTCGGATTGGCGGGGGTCTTCCTTTTCGGGCGCGCCTATCGGCGCTGGCTGGAAAAAGGAGACACGGGACAGCTCTGGCTGGCTCTGCTTGCTGCGGCGGCGGGCGCTCATGCTGTCAACGTGCTGGTGCTGGTGCGCCTGTATCCGTGGTTCCACGCCACGCTGGTCCTGGTGACGATCTTCCTTTCGGTGCTGGCCATTCGCCTGCGGCTCGCCTCGGCGCTGGCGGGTTCCCGGCGGGCGCCCGTCGGCGCATCCGTGGTCGTCGCTGCCCTGGTCTGCGCGCTGTCGCTGTCGTCGCTGCCGCGCAGCCAGATCCTTCGTTTCGCCGTCTACGAACGGACGGCCATCGCCGGCCGGTTGCTGGGGTTGGCGCCCCCCTCGCTGCGCGGAACGACCGTCGCCACCGTCGACACGTCGTCGTTGCCCGAACGTGACCGGCGTCCGCTGCCCGATGGGCCTCACCGACCCAGCGCCGATATCCTGCTGGTGACCGTCGACGCTCTCCGCGCCGATCACATCGGCGCCTATGGCTATGGTCGTCCCTTCGGCAACGGTCCATCAATCACGCCCAACATCGACGCCCTGGCCGCCCGCGCCACCCGGTTTGCGCGCGCCTACGCCCAGGCCCCCCACACGTCATTCTCGATCGCCACCATGCTGACCGGAAAATACTTCGCCACGCTGGCGCGCGTGGCCCCTGGTCAGTCGCACGAACCGGCGGCCAGCGTGTTGCGCACGTATGGCTGGAAGACCGCCGCTTTCTATCCGCCGGCCGTCTTCTACATTGATGCCGAGAAACTGAAGACCTACGCCGAGACGAACTTTGGATTCGAGTACGTCAAGTTCGAGTACCTCGACGCCGAACGCCGGGTCGACCAGATCTTGACCTATTACCAGACGGTGAAGCCCAGCAAGGCGTTCGTCTGGGTTCATTTCTTTGAACCGCACGAGCCGTACCAGATCCACGACGGGTTCGACCTGGGCGCTCGCGACATCGATCGTTATGACAGCGAGATCGCCTACGTCGACGCCGCCCTGGGCCGCTTGCTGGCGTACGTGAAAAAAGAGCGGCCGAACACCATTGTGGTCCTGGCCGCCGATCATGGCGAGGAGTTCGACGAACACGGCGGCCGCTACCACGGCACCACGCTGTACGAGGAGCAGCTGCACATTCCGTTGCTGATCGCCGTCCCCGGCGTCGCTGCCGGCACGGTGGCGAACCAGGTCGAGCTGGTCGACCTCACGCCGACGTTGCTCAATGTCGTGAACATTCCGGTGCCGGTGCGCATGCCGGGGACCGACCTTGGTCCTTGGCTGGCGCGACCGCCCGCCGCTGACGATCGGTTGCCGCCGGCCTTCGCCGAGGTGGACGATCGGAGGGCGGTGATCTTTGGCGCCGAGAAACTGATCTGCGACATGCGCGGCGGATTTTGCGCCTACTATGACCTGGCTCGTGATCCAGGCGAGCGTCAGAACCTGGCCGACAGCCGCCCCGATCGCGTGGCGGCGCTGCGCGTCCTGCTCGATTCCTGGCTGAGTGAACACAATCGCCTGGAGCCGCAGGACGGGCCCGAGCGGGCCATCCAGCGGGGACGACTGAATGATGTGTCGGCCGCCGCCGACCTGGCCGTTTTGCTGAGCGTCGGGGATTCTCCCGACGGTCGGCGCGAAGCGGCCCGCCTGCTGGCTGGATTACCGGCGCAACCCAGGACCCGCGAGGCGCTGGTCCAGGCGGCCGGCGATTCCGATCCGGTGGTCGCGCAGTGGGCGTCCGTGGCCGCGGCGCGCCTCGGCGACGCCGCTGCCCGGGCCCGCGTTCAAGAGTTGATAAGGGCGCCGGCAGCAGAGGGCGCGCTGCGCGTTCGCGGCGCGCTGGCCCTGCTGGACGTGGGCGATCGCGCGGGCCTCGCGCTGCTGGGCGAGAGCCTGCAGCCGTGTCAGGACGTGGCCCTGTGCCGCGACGTCATCGCGGCGCTCGGTCGCCTGCGCGATCCGCGCGCCATTCCCTGGCTGGTGCGGGCGTTGCCGCAGGTCCAGAACCGCCGCGAGACGGTCGTGGCCCTGGGTGACATCGGCGAGCGCTCGGCGGCGGCGCGCGGCGCCTTGGTCGATCGCCTGGAGAGCGACGAGTACGTCCCCGTCCGCATCGAGGCGGCGCGTGCCCTGGCCAAGCTGGGCGATCCCGCCGTGGCCCCGGCCCTGGAGCGCGTCGCGGCGCGCGAGAGCGAACCGCAAGTGGCGGCCGCGGCGCACCAAGCTGCGCAGCAGCTAAAAGTCAAGGCGGAGCAGCTGAAAGTCAAGGCGGAGCCGCCGAAGGGCGGGCGGCGCTAGTCGCCCGCGGTCGACTGGCGCAACCACTCCAGATAGGCCGGGCTGCCCTCGTCGACGGCGAACGCCAGGACCTCCGGCACGTCGTACGGATGCAGCTCCAGCACGCGCTTTTGCAGGCGATCGAACAGGGCGGGGCGCGTCTTGACGATGCACAGCACCTCGGGCTCGTCGCAGATCTTGCCGTCGTACAGATAGATGGAGCGCACCGACGGCACGATGTTCACGCACGCGCACAGACCTTCCGTCACCAGGGTGCGCGCCATCTCTGCCGCCTGCGCTGCGTCGGGCGCGGTGATGTGAACGGCCAGGGCATCCGCCATGGCGCCAGTCTAGCAGCAGCCCAAAAGCCGGCGGCGGCGGCCGGTCCCTGTTTTTCCGCCGGTTTTTGCCACCGGGCGCCTTGACGGAACGACATTCGCTAGTAGAAAGTGTCGCGCCTTGTTGATCGTCCAAAAGTACGGGGGAACATCGGTCGGAACGGTCGAGCGCATTCGCGCCGTGGCCAAGCGCTGCCTGGCCACCCAGCGGCAGGGGCACCGCGTGGTGGTCGTCGTGTCAGCGATGTCGGGCGAGACCAACCGCCTGCTTGCGATGGCGCGGCAGATCACCGACCGTCCCGACGAGCGCGAGCTGGACGTCATCGCCTCGACCGGAGAACAGGTCACGGTCGGCCTGGTGGCGCTGGCCATCCAGGCGGAAGGCGGCCAGGCGGTCTCCTTCCTGGGGCATCAGGTGCGCATCCTCACCGACAGCGCGTTTGCCCGCGCCCGCATCCAGGGAATCGACGATCATCTGATCAACAACGTGCTGTCCGCCGGCAAGATCGCCGTCATCGCCGGATTTCAGGGCGTGGATCGCGACGGCAACATCACCACGCTGGGGCGCGGCGGCTCGGATACCTCGGCGGTGGCGGTGGCCGCCGCGCTGAAGGCCGACTCTTGCGAGATCTACACCGACGTCGACGGCGTCTACACCGCGGACCCGAACGTGGTCCCGCTGGCGCGCAAGGTCGATCGCATCAGCTATGAAGAGATGCTGGAGCTGGCGTCGCTGGGCGCCAAGGTTCTGCAGATCCGTTCCGTCGAGTTCGGAATGAAATTCGCCGTGCCGATTCACGTGCGATCCAGCTTCAACGATAATCAGGGGACCTGGGTCGTCCCCGAGGAGAAAGCCATGGAAGCCGTCGTGGTCGCCGGCGTCACCGCCACCAAGGACGAAGCGAAGATCACCTTGCACGGGATCCCCGACAAACCGGGGATCCAGGCCCAGGTCTTCAAGCCGCTGGCTGGCGCCGGCATCGTCGTCGACGTCATCGTGCAGGCGTTCATTCAGGACGGCCGCACCAACCTCACCTTCACGCTGCCGTCAGGCGATCTCACCAAGGCGCGCGATCTGCTGGTCAAGCACTGCGGCGACATCTGCTCGCCGGAACAGATCAAGACCGAACAGAACCTGTCGAAGGTCTCCGTCGTCGGAGTCGGTATGCGATCTCACGCTGGTGTGGCGCTAAAAATGTTCGAGATCCTGGCGCGCGAGAACATTCACGTGCACCTCATCTCGACCTCCGAGATCAAGATCTCTTGTGTCATCGACGCCAAGTACGCCGAGCTGGCGGTGCGTTCGCTGCATGACGGGTTTGATCTGGGAAAGTCATGACGCGTTGAAAATTAATTTACCCGCGCGTCGACCGGACTAATACTCCGCAGGGTGAAGTCCGGCCATCCGGAGGGGGCGGAACGGCTTGAGCGCATGCGCGCAGCTGTGCGTGCGAGCCCGCGCTCGACCACGTTCGTGGCGCTGGCGCACGCGCTGTGCGACTACGGACAGCTTGATGAAGCCGAAACGGTCTGCCTGCAGGGCTTGATTCATCACCCTGATCTGCCCACCGGACAGGTGGCGCTGGCGCGCGCCTGGCTGGAGGCGGGCAAGACGGCGCAGGCCGAGATGCGCCTCATCGACACCATTCGCCAGCACCCGCACCACGCCGACGCTTATCGGTACCTGGCCAAGGTGATGGACGTCACCGGCCGTCGCCGCGAAGCGGTCGCCATGTTGACCCGCACGCGATCGGAGATCGTCTGGACCCAGGATCTGGCGCTGCTGCTGGAATCGCTGACCGGCGGGCCTCTGCCCGTCGAGGAGCTGCACGTCGAGCCGGAGGTGACCCGCCTGACGCAGCCGCGCGGGCTCGATCGCCGGATGGCCGAGCGACGTCACCAGACCGACCGACGGCGCGGCGAGCAGGGGCGGGCGGCGTCCGGCGTCTCGTCGACGGTGCGGCTGGACGACGTGTCCCTGCGCGAGTACGCCGCCGCTCCGGCCACGCCGCCGCCGGCCGCGCGATCGCTGATCGACACGGCGACGCCCATCGAGCGATCGCACACGCCGACCGGCAGCTTTCCTCCCATCGCCACCGAAGGGCCGGTTTCGGCGCCGCTGCTGTCCACCGGTTCGCGCCTGTCCACGCGCTGGATCCTGATCCTGGCCGTTCCGGCGCTGGCGGTGGTGGTCCTGGGGGTGATGGGCGTGCGCGGCGGGCGCAGCCACGCCGACCGGGATCGCCAGCTGGCCAGCGCGCCTCCCGTGTCCGACTCGACGGAGCCGGCGGGACGTTCGCTCGGCGCGACAGCGCAGGTGCGGGCTGATATGGAGGCCGACCTGGCGGCAGGGACCCTGCAGCGCCTGCTGCAGGCGCGCGACGCCGGTCGCCGGCTGCTAGCCGACCAGAAAAGCGTCGCGGGTGACCAGCGTGACCAGCGTGACAATGACAGCGGGCGGATGACGCTGGGATTCGTCATCGGTCTGCTGGCGCTGGACTACGGCGTCCCCGTCGACAAGGTCGAAGCACAGCGCTTGACCGCCGACCCGGCGGGCGCGACCGCTGCCAGTGACGCGACGGTGCTGGCGGCCCAGGCGGCTGCCAGGGCGCTGCTGGCGCTGGCCGAGGGCGATCCTCTGGCCTCGGCTCAGGCGGTGCGAACCGGGTTGGCCGATGCGCCCGACGATCGACGCGTGCTGCTGGCGGCGATCGCCACCCGCTACCGCAGCGGCGATGTGGCCGGGGCCGCCGCGCTCCTGGACCGACAGGCGCGCCTGGGCGAGATCTGGGGCGCCGCTCGTCCCACGGTGGCCGCGCTGCAGATCGATCGCGGTCGCGCCGACGCGGCCTGGGCGGTTCTGCGACCGGCCTCGGCCTCCGGCAGCGACGATGCGCTGATCCTGCTGTTGATCGAAGAGGCCCGTCGCGCCGATGGCAATCGCGCCCGCCCGGGCGCCGCGCTGTCGCCGGTGCCCGCGGTGTCGGCGGAGCGAATCGACAAGGCCTGCGCGCGTGACCAGATCATCTCCAGCAGCGTGCGGGCCGCCTGCCTGCTCAACCAGGCGGTCACCCAGCGTCTGGCCGGCAATCGCGGCGCGGCCCTCACCAGCGCCCGGCAGGTGGCAGCGTTGAACAGCCCGAACCCGCGCATCCTGGGCGCGCTGGCCCAGTTGCTGGCGAATCTCGGTGAGATCGACGAGGCGGCGGCGCAGGCAGAGAAGGGCAGTCACCTGGCCAGCGCGGCGTTTCCTCCTCTGGCCTGGGCCAACGTGGCCATCGCCATCGGGCGGGGCGGGCCGGCCTCGCCGCCGGCCGGCATTCAACCGGGCGGTTCCGAGTCGCGCCTGGTTTCGGCCCGGGCTTCCGAACCAGCCGGTCCGTTTCCGGCGGCCGGCGCCAGCGATCCGGATCCCGATCTGCGCTGGCTGTCGTCGCTGGGTTTGTGGGGCGCCAACCATCGCCAGGTGATCAAGTTCGTCGAGTCGCTGGAGAGCCGCAGCGATCGCAGCCCGGTCACCGCCTATGTGGCCGGGATGCTGGCGTCAAA
>DATLVT010000778.1:0-12957 GCA_035577105.1 Polyangia bacterium | reverse complement strand
GAGGTCGGTCACCAGCTCGGTCATCGACGGGTAACGGTCGGCCGGCGCCGTCGACAGCCCGCGCCGGAGGACACGCCAGACCGCCACGGGAACCTGGGTGCGTTGAGGCGGCTGCTTGATCTGCCCGGACAGCACGTTGCTGGTCAGCTCGGGCAGCGTCACGCCGTCGAACGGCCGCCCGCCGTACAGCGCCTCGTAAAGGGCGACGCAGAAGCTGAACTGATCGGTGCGCGCGTCGGCCGTCTGGCCCACGAACTGTTCCGGAGCCATGTACGCCGGTGTCCCCAGCATCGCGCCAGTCTGGGTCAACTTCGTGTGTTGCGCCGTTTGCCCCGCGGTGTCCACGGGGCGACCGGCCTCCATGGTGGTCTCCAGCGCCGGCTCGGCGGGGCCGGGCGCGGGCGGCGCCGGCAGGTTCCCTCCGGCTTGCGGGTCGGACGGGCGCTCGGCGCCGTTCTCCAGGTCGATATAGCGAACCAGCCCGAAATCCATGACGCGAACCTCGCCGTCGAGGCGAACCATCACGTTGTCGGGCTTGAAATCGCGGTGGACCAGGTTGGCCTCGTGCGCGTGATGCAAGCCGCGACCGGCGGCGATGAAGACCTTCAGGATGTCCTGCCAGGTGCGAGGTTTGGCGTGCAGCCAGAAGGTCAGTGTTCCGCCTTCGATGAACTCCATCGCGATGAACACCCGATCTTCGTAGGTGCCGACGTCATGAACGACGACCACGTTCGGGTGCGACAGCTTGGCGATGGCCTGGGCCTCGCGCAGAAGGCGCGTCTTGCCGTCGACGCTGCCGACGCTGCTGCCGCGCCTGACGCGCAGCAGTTTGATCGCCAGCTTGCGATCCAGATCCGGATCGTAGGCGCCGTAGACCTCGCCCATCGCACCCCGGCCGACCCAGCCCAGGATCACGTAGCGGCCAATGGAGGCGCCCCGCCGGACCAGGGTTTCGGTATCCAAGGTGGTCTCTTTCACCCGCCCCTCACCCACGGCACCTCGCCCATCGACAGTTTGTCGCGGGTGTCAGCGGCCGTGGTTCGCTTTCGCTGCAGGTGACTATGTTGCCGCCCCCCGCGTTATTGTAATGCCAGCCGCAATCCCACGGAAGCAGCAGCGTTTGCCGGCACCTTGACGATCTGGAAACAATCGGGACCCGCGCGACGGCCACCAGGCGGCTACCCTGGCGACACTCAGGGACATCCGGTGCGGGTGTACGTGGTGACCGAGCTGTCGGCGCCGTTGTTCAGGGACAGGATCAGCTGGGTGGCGGTCGCCGTGTACGTCAACGCCGGCGGAATGGGCGACGGCGTCGACGAGGAACAGTCGACGGTGAAGGCGATCTGGCTGCCCGTAGCCGCGGCGTGGGCATTGGCGGCGAACGAAAGGGTCACGGCCGCGCCGGTCGCGTCCAGGACCTCGCCCGTCCACAGCATCTGGGTCGCTCCGCCCAGCACCACGATGGTGATGCGCCGGCCGGCCGGCGAGACGGCGCCCCAGCCCTCGGTCGCCGTCGAGACGTAGACGCCGTCCAGGATGGTTCCGCCTATTGGTGTCGGCGGCGTTCCCGTGCGCGCCGTGAAGGGCACGGCATGGGCGCTGTTGACGACCGTGTTGCAAGCGGGCGCCGCCGCGGTCAGAGCCGGCGGGTGATTGCAGGTCGTGCCCGCGTCGCCGCCCGCGGCGTTGTCCGTGATCGAGCCGTCGATGCTTGTCCTGTCGGGGGCTGTCCCATCGCTGCTGGCGGCGTCGCTGACCGAGGTGGCCGAGTTGGCGGCGCACCCGCCCAGCAGCAGCGTTGCGGAAAGCATGACAAGCCACGAGCCCGTTCCACGCATCATGCGTAAGGGTACAGCGCCATGCCCCGGCGGCAAAACGGCCAACTCGAACCCCGGGGCCGAGCCCCCGCGTCCCGGCCGATCTTTTCTGGTTTTGCGCCAGGTGCGATAAAACCATCGCCCCATGTACGCCACCGTCGTCTGGTCGATTGATTCGAATTCGGTAAATTCCGCTGAAATAAAAGGGCGCGTGGACAAGGCGTTCGGAACGCTGGTCAACACACCGTTGCGGGCCAACGTGCGCATCACCCGTCTGCGCAGGATCGCCGACCTGGGCACGCTGGGCGATCGGTTCGAATCCATCCACGAAGACTTTCCCACCGAGTTTGACTATGTGTGCGTGGGCTCGGCGGGTGGCACGCCCCTGTCCCCGGAGAGTCGGCCCACCTGGGACGCGGCGACGGTCGCAAAGATCATCGCTGAAGATACTTGAGATGACACATGAGCTGAAGCCTCCGATGACTCCGGGGACGAGTGGACACCGGACCCGAGGCGCCGCTCGCGCGCTGTCCGTCGATCTTCTGGCCGCAGGCGCGCTGGTGGCAGCCGCCGTCCTGGTGGCCCCCGGTCCGGCGCGCGCCGACGCCGATCCCCGGACGGGCACCCGCCCCGATCAGCAGGCGTTCTTTGGTCCCGCGGAGTTCCTTGAAAAGTCGTACGTCTTCTATTCCTTGCCGTCGCCTTCGCCGAACCCGACCTCTTTCGGGCCGGAAGGGGCGCGCGCTCCCAACACCCTGTGGCTGATCCTGGAAGGGCAACCGGCCCTGCATTTCTATTTCTGGAATCGGCTGCAGCAGTTCATTCGCGAAAAGGATCCGAGCCACCACTGGGCCTTTGCGCCGTCTTTCACGCTGCAGATGCAGATCCGATTTCTGCGGACCACGTCATCGCCGGTCCGGACGCCGTCTTTCATGCCGCGCCTGAATTTCCAGGTGTTCCGCATGGACTTCAACACCGGACACGCCAGGTACCGCGAAATCGAGCTGGTCTTTCATCTTGGTCACCACTCGAACGGCCAGGAGAATTGTTCGTTCACGGCCAACCGTCTGGACGACCAGAACTGTCCCCCCTTCGACACCAGCAACCCGGACTATTCCCGGACCAACCTCATCAACGGCGGTTTCGGGACGAATTACCTGGCGCTGGGCGGCCACGGCAAATGGGTGACGGAGGTCGACGGCAACAACTATGCGCGGACCAGCTGGTCGGGCGGGGTGGTCGGCGAATACCACCCGACGAACTTCGGCCCGGGCGGCCTGGACGACGTGCACTCCCGTCTTTACGGCCAGACCCGCGTTCGGTTCGAGGGCGAGTTCCAGCGCATGACGGATCTCCTGGTCACCGGCCGCCTACCACACGCCGTCGGACACGCCCGCGTGGCGGCCGCGGTGGAGGCGATCTTCGGGACCGGACCGGGGATCGCTCCCTACGTGGCGTGGGTGGAAGCCAGCCGCACGTTTCTGGAGCTGGGCGGCGCCGGGCTGTTCGCGCGGGTCTATTCGGGCCAGGACTATTACAACATCAACTACGTGCACCGCATCGACATCCAGGTCCACGCCGGCGTGATCATCGACTTTTCCACGCCCTTACAGTTCGGCAGCGGCCACAAGGAGTGGCACAAGGACAATTCATTCTGACGAAAGCGGTTCGCTCGCCGCCGGTTCAGTCGACGGCGAGCGTCCGCGGTGTTCGGACCTGACTGCGGGACCTTACGGTTTGCCGGCGGTGGGGACAGCGACCTTGTAGATGGCGTGCAGCGTGGTGATGTACATGGTCTTCCGGTCGTCGCCGCCGAAGGAGATGTTGGACGGACCCTTGCCGGCCGGATCCAGGGGCGCGCCGCCGTCGGGATCCGTGTCGATGCCCACCGGCACGTCATAACGGCCCTTGTACGTTCCGTCCTCGCCGAACACGGCGACGGCGTTGGTGTCGTGATGATTGACGGCGACATAGATGTTGCCGTCGTCGTCGATGTTGATGCCGTCAGGCACCTTCATGCGGTCGCCGGGGATCGACGACTGCTTGATCAGCACCACCGGCGTGGTCCCGGTGGGCACCAGACCGTCGGCGCCCAGGGGCACCTTGATGACGGTGTTCGCGGTGTCGTCGCCCAGGTACAGCGACTTGCCGTCCTTGGAGAAGGCGATGCCGTTCATGCTGTTCTTGAGCGGATCAGGCCCGGCTTCCCAAATCTTGGTCAGCGTGGCGCCGTCGGCGCTGATGCGGTACGCGCCGGTCGGGATCAGCATGGCGTCGGGCGTGATGCTGCCGTAGTGGGTGTCGGTGAAATAGATGTTGTCGCTGCTGTCGATCACCAGGTCGTTGGGGGCGTCCAGCGGCTTGCCCATGTACATCGAGGCCAGCACCTTCAACGTGGTCCCCTCGACGCGGGTGACCTGATGGTTGTATCGCTCGGTGGCGACCAGCTGGCCCTTCGAGTCCACGCCCAGGCCATTGGTGTCGGCCGGCATCGCCGTCGGATACGGATAGACCGAGAACATGTTGCTGGCGGGGTCGTACTTGTAGATCAGCGAGCCCGTCATGTTCTTCTCGACGACGTCGGAGAAGAGCAGGTACTTGCCGCTGGCCACCCAGTAGGGGCCTTCCAGCGAGACGAAATTGTACTGCGTCTGAGAGATGACGCTGGCCGTTCCGAGGATGGGGCCCCAGGAGGGCGCGTCAGCTCCCGCGTCGGTCGAGCCGCCGGTGCCCACGCTGCCGTCGGCGCCTGCGCCGCCACCGGTGCCGGCGTTGCTTCCGCCCGTTCCCGGCGTGGTCGAGCTGGAGCTGCTGCAGGCGGCGATGGCGCCCAGAAAGGCCAGTGTGCCCATCGCGTGTGTCCAAGAAAAACGACGAGATTTCAATTTATCGAGCATATGCGTCTCCTTTTCAGTGGGGCCCTGAAGCGCACCGAACTCGGTGTCTTCCGGGCGGTTCGTCGCGGGTGTCGCCGGGGGCGAGCGAGACCTGGACGACGACGGGTGTACAGAAGCGGATCCGGCCGGACGTGTCAAGGCATAGTGGCAACAAAACTGTCGGCGGTTCACCGCAATTGACGACGGACTTATTCACGAAAAGGGGCAAAGACGTCAGGAGGAACACAGTTCCGGTCCTGACTTATTTTTTCAGGATCACCCACTTCGCGGAAGCCGTGCGCAGCTGAACCGAGATTTGTATCGGTCCAGCCATCCGAAGAGCAACCTCGCGCTCTGCCACTGTGGGAGTGTGACCCGTCAATCGCGGTCACGAGGGCGAATTACGAGCGAATATTGAGCAGGAGTCCGATCGAGCGTTCGTCCGCGCGAGAAACGCCCGGGGGCTGGTGGCCCAGCAGGTTATCGAAGCTGAATCGCAGGCCGAGGTCGAGGTTGGGGGTGAGGTTACCGACCACGCCAAAACCCAGCGGACTTCGATAGGTGTCGCCCAGCGACGAGAGCTGACCGCTGACGCCCGAGAGGACCTTCAGCGAGACGGCCGGGGTGGCCTGGATCTGCAGCTCCAGCGGAATGAACAGCTGATCCTTGTTGACGTCGCGGTTCGACAGCGAGATGCCGATCTGCGGATCGAACAGCAGGGCCACGACGTCGGTAAAGTGGAATTTGCCCATCAGGCCCAGCGTCCACATCACCCAGCGCGGGTCGGAGATCCGGGCCAGATACAGAGACGAGTGCGCGGAGAGGTGAAAGTCTCCGAACAGGAGGCCGTACATGAAATCAAAGCCGACGTTGTCGTAGACGTGGGGACACCCGTTGTTGCTGCCGGTCAAGCAAAGGCCCGCCCCCGGCAGCGTCTGCCAGCCCATGGGGCCGGTGTGCAGGATGCCGACCTGGACTGTGTCGGAGATCGAATAGAAGAGATCGGGGGCCAGCGAGGTCGGCTTGCCAAAGTTGCCCTTGCTGGCGTTCACCAGCAGATTCAAGCGCAGGGTGAGCAGACCCTCTGGCCCCTGGACGCCGCGCCGGACCGCGACCTTGCCCATCGGCGCGCCGCTGACCGGCGGAACGTTGGCGCTGCCCTCCACGACCGCCGCCTGCGCCGCGCGGGACGCCAGACCTGTCGTCAGAAAGAAGCTGCCGACAAGACCAAAAATACCAAAGAGACCGCATTTCATTGGAGTTCGCATCATGGGTGCGGGGAACGTAGGTCTCTTCGGGACAGGCGCAATGCCTGATGTTGGCCGAACCAATGGGCTCAGTGCAGCGTCGCTCGACTGCGCAGCGGGCCGCAGTTCGCCACCACGACGGTGACGTTGTCCGGTCCGCCCCCGTCCAGGGCCGCGGCGATCAGCGCCTGCGCCGCGAGATACGGATCCGGCGTGTCATTCAAGATCTCCGCGATCTTCTTGTCAGGAACAGGCTCATAGAGGCCGTCCGAGCAGAGCAGAAGGCGATCGCCTTCGCGGATCTCCTCTTCGGTCGCCACCGGTTGGACATTGGCCTGGATTCCCACGGCCTGCGCCAGAATGTGTCGGAACGGCGAGCGAGCCGTCTCCTCGGCAGTCAACGCGCCGGTGCCGCCCAGCTCCGAGGCCAGGGTCTGATCGCGCGTCAGGGCGCGTAGCTTCCCGTCCCGCAGCAGGTAGGCGCGCGAATCGCCCACCTGGGCAATCGTCAGCCGATCCGGGGAGACGATGGCCGCGGTGCAGGTGGTCCCCATTCCGCGCTCTTCGGGATGAACCTCGGCCTCCTTGAGAATGGCTTGATTGGCCCCCAGGATGGCGTGATTCAGCGAAGCGCCCGGCGCCCGCGCGACGGCGGAACCTGCGCGTTCCAGGTCATGCTGGATGGTGGCCGCCGCGACGTTGGCAGCGACGTCGCCCGCGGCGGCGCCGCCCATGCCGTCGCACACCAGCAGCAGAAGGCCGGGACGCGAGACCGTGACGTCCGTGCGAACGCAGGGACGGCTGATCGAACCGGATTCCAGGTCGGCGATGACGAACGTGTCCTGATTCTGCCGTCGCTGCGATCCGATGTCCGTGCCGCCGCAAACGGTGAGCAGGCGCAAGGGGCGCTCCTCCACCTGGGTAGACGATCCGAAAGACACGGGTGCCATCCGTGGAACGTAAGTACGATCCCGCGCTGATGTCAGGGTATGCCCCTGAAATAGGTGCGTTCTCCCTGGCTGTCGATTCGGCGCTATGGTGCCGCCATGCGAATCTTCGTTGCCGGCGCGACCGGTGCCACGGGGCAAGTTTTCGTTCCGCGAGCGACGACGGCCGGGCACCAGCTGATCCTCCACGTGCGACCGCAATCGGTGACGAAGTCGTCGCTGGGAAAAGACCCGCGCGCCCGCGTTTTCGACCTGGCCGACGCGGCGGCGCTGGCCGATGCCATGGCCGGATGCCAGGCCGTGATCTCCTTCGTCGGGACCATGCGCAGCCGCTTTCAGGCCGGCGACACGTACCAGTCCAGCGACGTCGCCTCGACGCGACAGCTGGTGGCCGGCGCCCAGGCGGCCAAGGTGCCGCGCTTGATCCTGATGAGCTCGCTCGGCGCCGGATCGTATGGCGCCTATCTTCAGATGAAAGGCGAGTGCGAGGCCATCGTGAAAGAGAGCGGCCTGCGCTGGACGGTGCTGCGCCCCTCCGGGCTGGAGAGCCCCAAGGGGAGCCCCGAGGGCCCGCACGGCGTGCGACGGCCTCCTCCGGGAATGGACGCGCTCTTCGGGGCGCTGCGCGCCGTGCCGGGGCTTGCCTCCTGGGCCGACGACTACCGGCCGATTCCTCTGGACGTGGTGTGCGACGCGATCCTGCGCGTGCTCGTCGACCCGCACGACGGCGCCACGCTGAAGGGCCGCGACCTGTGGGCGCTGGCGGCCCGCCGCTGAATTGTCGCCGACGGGGCGGCACCGGCCGCATCAACGGCAAGCGCCGACCCAAGCGCGCCTAGTACGTCGCCGACAGGACCTCGTACGACTTGACGTTCGCCACCACACCCTTGTCCCATCCCCCGGAGACCAGCTCGTCGGCGCTGGCCTTCAGGGCCGCCGCGACCTTGCCAGAAAAATGGGCGGCCTTGGCGTCGGCGTCAGGGAACAGGTCGAAGATGGCGAAGCGCGCCGGCGTCACCTGAATTGCGTACCAGAGCGGCGTGCCCGGCTCGGTCGCCTTGACGATGGCGGCGCCGCCGGTCAGGAACCTGGCCAGAGCCTCTTCCTGGCCGGGTTTCGCGGTGACGTCGATGCGCAGCGCCAGCTTGACCTCGGGGCCGTGCGCGGAGGCGACGTGGTACGAAAGGACCTTCCCGTTCTCGACGTTGGCCACGACGCCTTTGTCCCAGCCGCCCACCACGGTCGCTCCGGAAGCATTCTTCAGGGCCGCGGCGACCGGGCCGGCGAAATGGGCCTGGCGCCCCTTGTCGTCGTGAAAGAAGTCCACGATGGTGAACGACGCGGGCCCTTCCCGCAGCGCCATCCACTGCAAGGTGAGGGGCTCGGTCTTGCGAACCAGCGCCGCCGCGCCCCGCAGCAGCTCGGCAACAGCCTCTTCCTTGCCGGTGACGGCGGTGATCGGGATGAATGTTCCTTCGTTTGCCGTGTTCATCTGGTTTCCTCCTTGGTCCTCATTACCGCGCGATCTCTTGCCTGTCGACTGACCAGGTCCGGGTGATCAGCCGATGCTCAGACGAAAGGCACCAGGTAAAGTGCGCTCAGCGGCGGCAGCGTCAGGTTCAGCGAGAACGGCCGGCCGTGGGCCGGCACCGGAGTCGCCTCGACGGCGCCAAAATTTCCCTGGTTGCTGCCGCCAAAGCCGGCCCCGTCGGTGTTGAGGGCTTCGGACCAGATTCCTTCCGCGGGGACACCCAGCCGGTAATTGAACCGGGGCACGGGCGTGCAGTTGAACACCGCCAGCACGGGCCGCGCCCCGGATTGTCCCCGGCGCAGGAACGCGTAGACGCTGGTGTCGACGTCGTCGGCGGCGATCCAGTCGAACCCGTCCGGCTCGGTGTCCCACTGGTGCAGCGAACGTTCATGCCGGTAAAGGCGATTGAGTTCGCTGACCAGCAATTGAACCTGACCGTGCCGCGGCGATTCGTGCAGCAGATGCCAGTCCAGGCTGCGGTCGTGGTTCCATTCGCGGCGCTGGGCGAACTCGCCGCCGGCGAACAGCAGCTTCTTCCCCGGCTGGGCCCACATGAACGCGTACAGCAGGCGCAGCGTCGCGAATTTTTGCCAGTCGTCGCCCGGCATTTTTTCCAGCAGGGACCGTTTGCCGTACACCACCTCGTCGTGCGACAGCGGCAGCACGAACCGTTCGCTGAAGGCGTAAAGACCGCGGAAGGTCAGCTTGTGGTGATGGTCGCGGCGAAAGAGGGGATCGATGGAAAAATATTCCAGCGCGTCGTGCATCCAGCCCATGTCCCACTTCAGCGAGAAGCCAAGGCCACCGACCTCGGCGGGGTGGCTGACCAGGGGCCAGGCTGTGGACTCCTCGGCGATGGTCAGCGTGTCGGGGTGACGCTGGGCCACGGTGCGGTTGACGGTCCGGAGCAACTCGATGGCGGGGCGGTTCTCGCGGCCGCCGGTTTCGTTCGGCACCCAGTCCCCGTCGCGGCGGCCGTAATCGAGGTACAGCATCGACGCCACGGCGTCCACGCGCAGGCCGTCCAGGTGATAGCGCTCCAGCCAGAACAGGGCGTTCGACAGCAGGAAGCTGCGCACTTCATTGCGGCCGTAATTGAAGACGAAGCTGCCCCATTCGGCGTGGCGACCCTGGCGGGGATCGGCGTGCTCATAAAGGTGGGTGCCGTCGAAATAGCTGAGGCCGTGTTCGTCCTCGGGGAAATGCGCCGGCGTCCAGTCGAGGATCACGCCGATGCCTGCCTGGTGCAGCGTATCGATGAACCACATGAAGTCCTGGGGCGCGCCGTACCGGGCGGTGGGCGCGAAGAACGCCGTCACCTGGTACCCCCACGAGCCATAGAAGGGATGCTCCGCCACCGGCATCAGCTCGACGTGGGTGAACCCGGTCCTCTGCACGTGCTCGACCAGGCGCGGGGCCATCTCGCGGTAACTGAGCGGACGGTCGGGGCGCGCCGGGTCGCGCATCCACGAGCCCAGGTGGACCTCGTAGATCGAGATGGGCGCCGACAGCCCGTTGCGAGTGCGCCGATCGTCCATCCAGGCGCTGTCGCCCCAGCCATATTCCAGCGACGTGACGATCGACGCCGTGCCGGGGGGCGGTTCGGTGGCGAAGGCGTAGGGATCAGCCTTGTCCACGGTGTAGCCGCCATAGCGCGACCGGATGCGGAACTTGTATCGGCAGCCCGGCCCCACGCCGGGCGCGAAGGCTTCCCAAACGCCCGAGGCGCCCACGGCGCGCAGCGGGACCTGGTCCCCAGCCGACGTCTGCCAGCTGTTCCAGTCCCCGATCACGTCGACGGTCTCGGCGTTGGGGGCCCAAACCGCGAACTGCGTGCCGCTGCGATTGCCGACCGAGGCGGGATGCGCCCCCAGCTTTTCATAGAGTCGGGCGTGCGTGCCCTCGCCCAGCAGAAACAGATCGACGTCGCCGAAGCGCGGCGGGGCCTGCAGGTTTCCGGGGGCGGTCATGCGGAGCCTTTCGACGTGGCCAGGGCGGCCAGGCCGCGCAGCGGGATGTCGATCCAGTCGGGCCGGTTGTTCATCTCGTAGTCGATCTCGTAGATCACCCGTTCCAGCGCGTAGAACCGCAGCATCAATGACAGCTGTTCGGGCGCGGTCGGCGCCCGCGGCGCGCTGGGCGCCGGTGGTCGGGCGGGAAGGAAAGGGGCGCCCTGCACCCGGTCCAGATAGGCGCGCAGGAAACCGTCGCTGACCGCCTGTTTCCAGGCGACCACGAACTGTTCCAGGGCGGGGGACGACCGGGCCCCGGTCCCGGCCGCGGCCGCCGCCCGCTCGCGCAAGACCGCCTCGGGCGCATAGTCGAAAGAGCGCAGCATCCCCACCACGTCGCGCAGGGGCGAGGCCTTGGCCCTTCTCTCGGCGAGGGGCCGGCCGGGCTCGCCCTCGAAGTCGATGATGATGAAATCGTCGCCGCGGCACAGGACCTGCCCCAGGTGGAGATCGCCGTGGATGCGCGTCTTCATGACGGCGAAATTCTCCTGACGGAAGCGATCGAGGAGACCGGTTAGGCGCCCGCGCTCGGCGCTGGCGGGCTCCAGCAGGCGCTGGATGTCCTGGCGCAGCGCCGGCGGCAGCGCCGCCAGGTGCCGGGGCAGCAGGCCGAGGATCCGTTGCCACATGGCTTCCACGCGCGTGACGGCGGCGGCGCGATCCGGTTCGGTCAACGGCTCTGGCGCGATGGCCGGATCGGCGACGCCACCGGTGGCGGCGGCGTCGAAGAGCGCGATGTGAATCTCGGCCGTTCGCTGGCCCAGAGTCTCGCCGCGCTTCACGGACCAGGCCAGCCGCTCCTCCGCCGGGCCGGACTGAGCCGGCGCGGCCAGCACCATGTCGAATGAGCGCCGCAGGTCTTGCAGCGTGACCGACCAGGCGTCGCCGTCGTTGCGCAGATACTCGTGAACGATGGCGACGCTGCTCTGGGCGCCCTGGCAATCGCGGTAGTGCAGTGACCCCAGCACGCGCGGGGTGGGCGGCCGCCGCGGGTGCGCGCTGAGAAAACGTCCCAGCTCCAGCTCGGGATTGAGGCCGGCGGTCACTTGCCGGTACGCCTTCAGCAGCACCCGCTCGCCCAGGACGACGTTCGAATTGCTCTGCTCCGCCGAGGACACCTTGGCCGGCAACGGCGCCGCTCCGACAGTTTCGTTCAACCCGGGATAAGGCTCGCCCCGCAGCTCGCCGGCCCGGCCGACGGCGACCTGCCCGTCGCGGATGAAGGCCAGCAGGGTGGCGGCCAGCGGGCCGGTGACCAGGCCGTCCAGCAACACACCCGGGCGTCTGTCGCTGGCGCCCGCAGCGCCGCCGTCGCTGGCGCCGTCCAGCCAGGCGACGACAGCCTCGGGTGCCGTGCCGGCCAGGTCGCGCGCCTGGTCGGCGGCGACGTGCAACAGCGGGATGGCGTAGGCATCGGGTTCGCCTTCCTGATAGTCGATCGCCAGCAGCACCAGGGCCGCGTCGGGCGTCGCGCGGTTCGCGGTATCCAGCGGAATCGCATCGGCGATGCGGACGGCGCGCGGCTTGCGACTCTTGGCGCGGAACCAGCGCCGTGGTCGCACGTAGGCCAGCAGGGCGTCGGCCAGCGCTCCCCCCGCGTCCGGACCCAGTGTCCTCGGTGTCAGGATCTCCGGCCAGCTTCCGTTCAAGCGCGGAGCGGCGGCGGCGGTGGATGGCGCGTCGACCGTCATAGGTAGTACTCGAAGGCCTTCTCGGAACGGAGGTGGCGACGCACGCGGAAGACGTGCGCCGGCATCGTGCGCGGCTCCAGCTCGACGAAGACCCGGCGGCCGCTCCACAGATAGCGCGCGTCGCTGAGCAGATCGTGAACCTGAAACGACGCATGGCTGTGCAGGCCCAGCGCCTGGAGATCCAGCGACAGCCACCCGGTGTGGCGCAGGTGCGGATCCAGATTGACCACCACCAGGATCACCTCCGACATGTCTCGTCGCGCCCGGCTGTAACAGATGAGGGCGTCATTGTCGGTCTGGTGAAAGACGGTCCCGGACAGCTGTTGCAGGGCCGGGCTCTCGCGCCGGATGCGGTTCAGCCGCCGCAGCACCGGCGCCAGGGTGTGGGGCGCCTCCAGGTCCCACACCCGCAGCTGGTACTTTTCGTTCTGGGCGTATTCCTCGGCGCCCGGACGGGCCACCGTCTCTTGCAGCTCGAAGGCGGGACCATAGATGCCCCAGCTGGGGGACAGCGTGGCGGCCAGGACGGCGCGCGCGATGAACGTCGCCCGCGTGCCGTGCTGCAGGTGCTCGGGCAGGATGTCCGGCGTGTTCGGCCAGAAATTGGGGCGAAAATATTCCTTCAGGTTTCCCCGCAGCAGCGAGCGCACGTATTCGGTCAGCTGGTCCTTGGTGGTGCGCCAGGTGAAATAGGTGTACGACTGCGAAAACCCGACCTTGGCCAGGGCGCGCATCAGCTTTGGGCGGGTGAAGGCCTCGGACAGGAAGATGGCGCGCGGCTCGCGCTCCTTGACGCTGGCGATGCACCAGCGCCAGAACAGCAGCGGCTTGGTGTG
>DATLVT010000777.1:0-3566 GCA_035577105.1 Polyangia bacterium | reverse complement strand
AAGGCGACATCGTCGACCCACATCTCGACATCGACGTCGGAGCTTCCGTAGGTCGCCCAGCCGACGTTCACGTTGCGCCAGGGGCCGCCGTTCCATGCTTGGCCGGTGGGATCGGCGCCGGTGAACTGGCCCTTGTCCAGCACCTTGCCGTCCATCTTGGCGACGAAGGTGTTGCTGGCGCCGGTCCCACCGTACTTGAACTGCCACTGCACGCAGAACCACTTGCCGGTGGGGAACGCGATCGACGTGATTCCGTGGTCGGGCGGATCGACGGTGAACATGAACTTCCCGTACATGCCACCCAGCTCCCACTGCACGTTGTTCTGGCTGTAACTGTAGACGAGGTCCCAGTGAGACCCGGAGGGCACGCGCGTCACGAAGAACATGGCCCGTCCGTGGAGATCATTGGTCGGGAACTGCTTCGAGAACTGCAACATCGCCCCCGGCGCCGGCTTGGCCGACACGATGTGGACGGCCTTGGTGCCGCTGAACGCCTTGGTGGTGTCGACGACCAGCGCGCCGGCCTTGCCTCCGACGGTGAACATCCCCGTGGGGGCGACCCCCGCCGTCTGCTGCTCGAAGTCGTCGCAGAACTTGCTGGTGATGCCGGCGCAACCGGCGCCGCCAGTCACCATGCCATCGGCGGGCGGCGCGTCGGGTGCGCCCGCCTCGGGGATGGGGGCGCCTCCGCTGCCGCCGGAGCCCGGCCCGGTCGCGCCGCCGGTCGAGGAGGTGGTGCTGTCCCCCCCCGATCCGCTGACGCCGCCGGAGCCAGGTGTCGAGAGCGCGCCGCCCGCGCCGCCCGATCCGCTCTGCGGGACCGTCGGGCCGGTGGCGTCGCTGGCCGCGCAGCCCAATCCCAGCGCCGCCGACGCGGTGGCCCAAATGATCCATCGGCGGAGTGTCGCTCTCATGGCTAGATTGTAGCTTTCGGACGATGGCATCGATCTTCCCGGGCGGCGATTCGATGGTCGACCCGCGTCGTTCCGGCGATACGGTCGCCGTTCTGACGATTACCCGCGATATTCCGTGTAGTCCTGTTCCAGGGCGGCGACCAGCGTCTTGGTGGTCTCGCGCAGCCAGCGCGCCGGGCGATGTTGCAGCTGGGCGGCGATGCGGCGCCCGGCGTGGGGCGTCCCCAGGTGGATGTTGGCGGTCTCGAAGCCCATGGCGTACAGCAGCCGCTCTTCGTCGCGCTCGGCCGGTAGCTCGCCCAGGCTGATGCGCGTGCAATGCGGGGCCAGACGCCGCACCAGCCACGGGCCCACCACCTTCATCATGGGATCGGGGGCGCGCACGGCGGTGGCGTTGACACGATTGATGGGCGACATCGCCTGCCGGCGCGCCGAGCGTCCCGTGGCCCAGTACCAGGCCGACGGCGCGGCGGCCTTCGCCTCGCGGGCGACGGCGCCACCCCGGCTGCGAGCGATGGCCACAAAGCGCGGCCGCCCCAGGCTGCCCACGCCGGCCACGCGCCGGGCGAAACGCAGCCGCTGGGTCGGGCGCGGCAGCGCGGCGGTCAGCACCGCCACGGCACCCGGGTCCGGATGGCGGGCGGTGGGCAGCGATTCCGTCTTGCGCCAGAACACGGCCGGGGTGCGCATCTCGCCGGTGGCCAGGCGTCGTAGCCAGTTGTTGTTTTCTTCCAGCACGAACGGGCGCCCGCCGCAGTGAATGCCCTCGCGGTAGCCTTCCAGGATCGCCTCTGCGGCGACGCTGCGCCTGATCGCCAGGTGCCCGGCGGCGATGGCCAGATAGGTGCTGCTGGTCAGGCGCACCAGATCCTGCGACCAGGGCAGGCGGGTCGATTCGTCCAGATCGTTGACCCCCCACACCAGCCGCCCGTCGCTGTCGCGCCAGGTGCCGAAATTTTCGACGTGCAGATCGCCCACCGCCATCACCGGCCAGGTGGCGCGTTCGTCAGGGGCCAGCGCCGGCCACAGCTGGCACCAGCGGTAGAACGACGCTCGCATGAAGACGAACGGCGACGAGCGCATCAAACGGTGCTTGGTGCGCAGATCGCCCGCGACCAGGGACATTCGTCTGGCCAACCAGGATTCGTAGTCGTCGGTGGCGTTATGGATCGATGGCAGGTTCATGTGTTCGGGCTGCGCGCGGCGGCGGCGACCAGCGCGGCCGGCACGTCGCTGCCCGCCGCGAACGCCACGCCCGCACGAGACAATGTAGGTTTGAGGTTCTGAACCACAACCTCGATCATCGGGGCCTCCGGCAGCTGATCCAGGCGCAAGGTGGCGCGCTGCCCGACCACCAGACCCGGCAGGATCTCCAGGGCCGCGCCGGCGATGGAGACGTCCAGGACCCGCACCGGCATGACCTGCTGATCGGCGATCAGCGTGGCCATCCAGTTCACGGTGTGCCTCGGGTGGCGCCTCATGTACGACTCCAGCGGCGCCGGCAGCGGCCCGTCGGCGAAGAGGCTGGACGTGGCAGGAACCAGATCGCACGCCGGCGAGACCGCCATCTCGTCGGACATCATGTGCTCGGCCATCTGGTGAAAGAGGCGCACGTTGTGGTCCACGCCGGGCAGGGCCAGCAGCGGCCGCCGCTGGCGCGCCGATTCGGCCAGCCGGTCATCGGCCAGCAAACATCCCAGGACCGGGAGGTGCAGGCCCAGGTGATCCTCCACCAGGTGGGCGAAGGCGTGAAAACGTTCGACGTCATTCGGACCGGTCGACATGTTGCCGATCAGGGCGCCGCCAAAGCTGGAAAGGGCCAGGTGGTTGTCGCCACCGTATTGATTGATGGCGCGGCGGGTGGCGCCTTTCAGGAAGGCAAAGGCGTGTTCCAGGGCCGGTGTCGCCGCGGTCGACACCACCAGCCGGGAGGCGCCGATGGCAAAGAAATCCAGCAGGTCGCCGCGGTTGGAGGCGCCGATGTCCACCACGATGACGTCGCTCTCCAGTTCATTGATCTGCCGGGCCAGGTGATGTTTCTGGTCGCGGTCCAGGTGAAGCTGACCTTCCGCGCCGTCGCCCCCGGCCACCAGGTGTAGGTTCTTTATCCCGGTCGAGGTCAGCGACACGTCGAAGTTCTTGATCTCGTGGTTCAGCAGGGCGCGCAGGCCGGGCACGGGACGATCGATGCCGAACAGCCGGTGCAGCTGCGGGGCCTCCAGATCCAGATCGACCAGGACCACATGGTTCCCCAGGCCGGCGATGGCCACCGCCAGGTTGCTGGCCACCGAGCTCTTGCCGACACCCATGGTGCCGCCACCGACGGCCACGATGCGCGACCGCTTTTCCACGGCGGGGCGGCGCCAGCGCCCGGCGGTGAACATCTCGACGGGGCCGATGCGCGAGGGCGCGGAACCGCGGGACGCCGAACGAACGGAACGCTTGGGAAGCTGGTCGCGAAAGCTCATCGTGGTGGGCTGAGCAGAGCCACGCTCGGCTGGCAAAGACTCTTCGTCTTATTGGGGGATCTTCTGAAGCCCCCGCGCAGCATCAAACCGCGGAGGCCGGTGGAGCGGACTTTGTCGAATGGTTTGGTCGGGTTCCCCCCTAAAGAAAAACGGATGGCGGCCGATGGGAAGGCCATGTACTCGC
>DATLVT010000776.1:0-5971 GCA_035577105.1 Polyangia bacterium | reverse complement strand
CGGACGCGACACCCGTGGCATCAAGCGCGGCCACCAGTTCGACAAGGTCGAGCTGGTCAAGTTCGTGCGTCCCGAGACTTCGATGGAAGAGCTGGACGCTCTGCTCTCCGACGCCGAGGACGTCCTCAAAGGGTTGGAGCTCCCATATCGCGTCGTACAGATGTGCACGGGCGATCTCTCGTTTTCCGCCATGGCCAAGGTGGACCTGGAGCTGTGGGCGCCCGGCTGTAATGAATGGCTGGAGGTCAGCTCCTGCTCGAACTTCGGCGATTTTCAGGCCCGGCGCACCCGCATCCGGTTCAAGGAAGGCAAAGAAAAGGCCCGCTTCGTCCACACGCTGAACGGCTCGGGCCTGGCGTTGCCGCGCACGTTGATCGGCGTGCTGGAGACCTACCAGCGCGCCGACGGTCGCATCGACGTTCCCGCCGTCCTGCAGCCGTATCTCAGCGGCGCTACGGTGCTGGGGTAAAGGCGGGGGCGCGATGGCCGCCGCGGTCGCTGGTAGGTCGCTGGGTTTTGGGATCGCACTGGCCGGGATCGCCAGCGTCGCCATCGGCACGGCCTTGTTGTATGCGGGCGGTCCGCCACCGGCGCCGCCCCGCCCGCGCCCGCCGCCAGCGGATCAAGCGTCGGCCGACATCAAATTCTCGGCGACGCTTTACAAGGCCATGCTGGAGCAGGACGCCAAGCAGTTCGGCGTGACCGCTTTTCACCCTCAAGATCTGTCGCAGCCGTTTCCTTACTTCAAAGAGCTGAGCACCGGCGATCGCAAATTGAAGGTCGGTTCCACCATGCAGACCCCGCACCTGCGCCTCTCGCTGGTGGTCCGCAAGGAAACCGGTTCCATGGAAGGCCAGATTTACCGTGCTGATCACCTGGTCCTGCGCATCGAAAATCTCACCAGCAAGACGCTGGCCTATCGGGTCGTGACGTCGGTGCCCGACGAAGAACACTGTGCCAGCAAGGGCGTCATCACCCAGAACGCCATCGTTCTGGAACCCAATCAATCGGTCAGTCGCACGGAGTGTTTTTTTCGCACCGACCAGCGCATCGACATCAAGAGCATCGAGGTCATGGAGGTGCCGCGCCTGTCAGGCTATTACCTGTCACGGTTGGCGCCGGGCCTTGTCCTGTACAGCGCCCGCACGTCGGCGGGCCACGCGCCGCCGAAAGGGTTGACGTGCCCGCAGACATTTTCGTGGCGCGACATTCGCGACGGCGCCGACCGGGGCGAGTTCGGCTGGCGCGACGTGATCGATTTCTACGCGCGACATAGCTGCGAGGAGTACGCCTTCTTCCCGGCCTACCGCTTTCGCACCAGCGCCTCGCCACCGCTGCCGGCCAGACCCCCCGCCTGAGCGAGGTGAGTAAAATTAAATAGTCCCGTGGGCAGAAATGGACATGCCATCTGTAAGACCTTGTAACCTTTGATTTCTTGGCCGTTGTTGGCTACAGTGAACCGCGCCTGATGACCAAAGCCGACCTCATCGATGTGGTGGCTGAACGCCTGAAGCTCCCGCGGGGCCGGGCGGAGTTGCTGGTAGGGCACGTGTTTGACTGCATGGTCGACGCCTTGAAGAAGGGCGACGGGATCGAGATTCGAGGCTTCGGCAGCTTCTCCATCCGCACCTATCGGGAATACGAGGGAAGAAACCCGCGCACCGGCGAAGCCGTTCACGTGCGGCCCAAGCGCCTGGCTTTCTTCAAGGTGGGCAAGGAACTTCGAGAGCGAGTCAACGGTGGTGGCGGTGGGGCGGGCAACGACGGCGGGCCCACGCCTGAGTCAGCGTCTGGCAACGGCGGCGCGACCGACCCGGCCGGCTCCTAAGATCGCCGCCCATCCTCGCGGATGGTTCACACCACGCGCCAGGTGGTGCCGCCGGCACCGTCCATGAGTTCAATGCCGGTCGTTCGCAGGGCCTGCCGGATCTCGTCGGCGCGGGTGAAATCCTTGGCGGCGCGCGCGGCGGCCCGGTCGACGATGCGCGCCTCGACGGCGGCGGCGTCGATGCCGCGACGGGCGCAGAGGCGAGCGCGGCGCGCCAGCAGGAACTCCGCCGCCGGCCGCTGAAAGATCCCCAGCGTCTCGCCGCAGGCCCGCAGCTCGTTGCGCAGGCGCGCCAGTGTTCGGCGGCGCACGTCCTTGGCCGCCGCCTTGGGGTCGTCCAGCAACTTGTTCGCCAGCACGAACGATTCATAAAGGTGGCCCAGCGCTGCCGCCGTGTTGAAATCGTCGTCCATCGCCTCGCGAAACGCCGCCAGCGTTCGATCGGCGGGCGCCATCACCTCGCCGGCGCCGGTCTCGGCGGCGGGGATGCCGGCCTGATCGATGCGCTCCAGCGTTCGATAGAAGTACTCCAGCCGCACCTCGGCCTCATCCAGGTCCGGGTACTGCTGGCGCCCCGCCTCGTCCCGGGCGATCTCGAACGACACCGGGCTGCGGTAGTGCACGGCCGCCAGCAAGAGGCGCAGCGCCTCCAGGTCGTGGGTCTCCCCCACGCGGCGGATGGTGACCACGTTGCCCAGGGACTTGGACATCTTCTCGCCGCCGAAGGTGACCATCCCGCAGTGCAGCCAGTGCCGGGCGAACGTCCCCGCGCCGAAGGCGCCCTCCGACTGGGCGATCTCGTTTTCGTGGTGCGGGAAGATGAGGTCCGTCCCGCCCCCGTGCAGATCGAACCGCTCGCCCAAGAATCGATGGGCCATCGCCGAACATTCAATGTGCCACCCGGGTCGTCCCGGTCCCCACGGGCTTTCCCAGGCCGGCTCACCGGGCTTGGCCGCTTTCCACAGCGCAAAGTCCAGGGGGCTGCGTTTGCTCTCGTCGATCTCGATGCGGGCGCCGGCCTTGAGGTCGTCGATGCTCTGCCCGGAGAGCTGTCCGTAACCCGGAAACTCGGCCACGGCGTAATAGACGTCGCCGTTGGACGCATAGGCCAGCGACCGGCCTTCCAGTCGCCTGATCACGTCGATCACCTGGTCGATGTTTTCGGTGGCGCGGGGCTCGATGTCGGGAGGCAGCACGCCCAGCGCCGTCATGTCGGTGGTCATGGCCGCTTCGAATTCGCGGGCCACTTCGATGGCGGGACGTCCCTCGGCCTGGCCCCGGCGGATGATCTTGTCGTCGACGTCGGTGACGTTGCGGACGTAACGGACGTCGTAACCAATGGCCCGCAGGTGGCGGACGATGACGTCGAAGGCCACTTCCTTGCGGGCGTGGCCGACGTGGCAAAGGTCGTAAACAGTGACGCCGCAGGTGTAGATACCGATCTGGCCCGCCACCATGGGCTCGAAGGTCAGCTTGCGTTTTTCGCGCGTGTCATAGATGCGCAGGCTCATCGGCGTAGCCCCCGCAAGAGGCCAATCAGGTTGACCGCCCCGAAAAGCAGCAAGACCGCGCTGGCGATCAGAGCGTGAAAATGGTCGCGCGGATAGTCGGCCTCGATCAGCAAGTAGGCATCGTCCGGAATCTGCACGGCAGCCAGTGTCCTGATAGCGGCCACGGAGGCAAGCGGAATGCGCACGGCCTGGTTTTGCGCGTCGCGGATCGTCAGCGCCTCGCGACCCTCCGCGCCCAAATCGGCCAGGCGAACCTTGTATCGGTCGCGCGCCTCCCGGATCTCGACATGGGGATCCAGATCGCCCAGCGCGCCCAGCGACGCCTCGCGCTTGTCGGCGGGAAAGCGCACGCGAAAGGCGAACTCTGCGGCCGCTGCCTCGGGCGTGGTGACAGGGGCCGGCCCCGTGATGGTGCCTGCCTGGTTCGCGATGGCCGCGCGGGCCGCGGTCTCGTCGAAGAACCTGGTGCGCGGCAGGGCCACCACCACCTCGCCGGGATGCTCGATGTCGATGGCCAGCAGGTCGGGCGGGGACAGTTTGACCTGGTCGCCGGCCAGGTCGCGCAAGGTGGCCCCGGCGGCCGAGGTCGCGGCGCCCGCGGCCAGCGCGGCGACAACGTCCGCGGGACGAAAGAAATGGGCGGCGCTGACGTGGGCGGCGTAATAGCGGCGAATCGAGCTCTCGAACGACAGGTCGCCAAAACGGACCAGACGCCCTTCGAAGACGTCCTGCTCGGCGCGGAAGGCTGGCAGGGGGCTTTCTCGCCGGTGCAGAAAGAGGCGGCCGTCGGTCTGCAGCACCTGAAAGAACTGGCTGAAGACCCAGGAGCCCTTGGTGTCCAGCTCCAGCGCGTTCTGGCGATCCGGCGCCCCGCGCAGGTGGACGAAATGATTGGTCCCTTGCGCCACACGGTCAGGGGTCGTGAACAACGTCCGGGCGTCGCCCAGGTCAATGGGCGTCGACGACGACAGGCTATAGGTGACGTCGCGACGGATGTGAAAGACGATGAAGAAAGCCAGCGCTGCGGCGCCCAGCGCCAGCGCCGGGTGACGCGTTCGGGGCGAGGGGACGTGCGCGAACTCGTCCTGAGCGGATACGGTCATGAATTCGCCGATTTGCGCGGAGAGCCTACCATACCGGCTTGCCCTCACCCGTTCTTTCCGCTATTTGCGGTTACATGCGAGGCCTCCCTTCGTCGTGGCGGTCGCGGTGGCGGTCGCGGCTTCGGCTTCCGCTGGGCCTGGCCGTCGTTGTCGCGGCGGGGGCGCTGGGCGGGTGCGCACCCAAGGCGAAAACCCCGGAAGAGGCGTATCGTCGGTTCTCGCAGGCGGTGCGCAGCGGCGACGGGGGTGCCCTGTTCGACGCGGTCGATCCGAACACGCGCTGGGCCTGGATGAGCGTGCAGAAATGGCACCGCGAGGCGTATGACATCGTGCTGAGCAATTTTCCCGAAGGCCCTGCCCGCGAGCGCGAGCTGCGCCGATTCCAGGCGGGCGCCACGGCGACCAGCGGCCGGGAGCTGTTCCGCGCCGAGGTGGCGGGCACCTTGCCTCTGCTGGCGCCGCTGGTCGCGGCTGACGCCAAGATCGAAGTCGACGCCACGGGCGATCAGGCGGCGGCCGTCCTGGTGTCGGGGATCCGGGTGCCGCTGCGCCGGGGTGGAAATGGCGCCTGGGGGTTCGCCGGTCTTGCCGCGCAGGCGGAAGAACAGAAGACCCGCGCCTACCACGACCTCGAGGCTGTGCGGGCCAGCGCCGCCGATTACGAACGCGCGGCCGCGCGGGCGGCGGTCCGGTGAGCGCCCGCCTCAAACCGGAGCGGGAAGGTCCGGAGCAGCTGACGCTGGAGGCGCGCTTGTCGGCGCCGCCACCGCTGTCGCTGCCGTTGCCAGCGCCAGCCTCCGCGCCGGCGCCTGCCCAAGCCGCCGTCGAGGTGTCGCTGCCTGTCGCCGTCGCGCCGCCACCCGGACTGCCGGTTCCCGCGGCGCCGCGCATCTACGTGGTCTCGGAGCTCATCCGGGCGGCGCGGCTGACGCTGGAGAGCCGGTTCGCCGACGTGCGCGTGGAGGGCGAGATCTCCGGCTTCAAACGTTCTGGCTCGGGGCACATCTACTTCTGTCTCAAGGACGAGGAGGCGCAGGTCGACTGCGTGATGTTCTCGCGCGAGGCCGGCCGCCTGCGCTTTCGCCCTGACGAGGGGATGGCGGTGCGCTGCCGCGGCCGCCTGACCATTTACGAAGGGCGCGGCAAGTTCCAGCTGTCCGTCACCGAGATCGAACCGACGGGGGCGGGCGCGCTGGCCATCGCCTTCGAGCAGCTGAAAAAGAAGCTGGCCGCCGAGGGGCTGTTCGATGCTGCTCGCAAGCGGCCGCTGCCGTTTCTGCCGCGTCGCCTGGGCGTGGTGACGTCGTCCTCGGGCGCCGTCATCCGCGACATCATCCGCGTCGCCCACCGCCGCTTTCCGCTGCCCATCCTGCTGGCCCCCACGCCCGTGCAGGGCGACGGGGCGGCGCTGAGCATCGCCTCGGCGCTGCGCCGCCTGCAGGAGGTTCCTGACGTCGACGTGATCATCGTGGCGCGCGGGGGCGGTTCGCTGGAAGACCTGTGGGCCTTCAACGAAGAGCCGGTGGCGC
>DATLVT010000775.1:0-18652 GCA_035577105.1 Polyangia bacterium | reverse complement strand
CGGCCGATGCGCCGCCCCCCGCCGGGATGAGCGGCCCCAACCTGGGCACGCCGGGCGCCACGCTGGATCCCGCCATCGACTATCACCCGAACGCCACGCTGACCGACGACTACCATTGCTTCCTCATCGATCCGGCGCTGACGGCGCAGAAGGATCTCATCGGATTCAACATTCACCCGCAGGCCCGGGCCAGCGTCCATCACGTGCTGCTGTACGCCATTCCCGCCGCCAACGTCGCCGAGGCCAAGCAGAAGGACGACGGCGAGGCGGGGGTAGGGTGGACCTGCTTTGGCGGCACCGAAGTCACCGGTGCGCAGACCATCGCCGGCTGGGTCCCGGGGGCGGGCGCCACGGCGTTTCCCTCGCCGACCGGCATTCGCCTGGCCGCCGGCACGCAGATCGTCATGCAGATTCACTACAACCTGCTGGCAAAGAAAGACGTCACTGACCGGACCACCGCTGATCTTTTCTTCTCGCCCACGCCGGTGGCCAAGCCGGCCGCCATCTTCGCGGTGGCCAACCTGAACTTCCGCATACCAGCGGGGACCAAGGAACAGACCGTCGTCGGCCAGCTCCCCATCAAGAATTCGGCGGCGCTGTGGGGCGTGGTGCCGCACATGCATCTGCACGGCACCAAGATCAAGGTCGAGGTCGTCCACGCCAGCGGCGTCACTGACTGCGCCATCGACATCCCCGCCTGGGACTTTCACTGGCAGCAGTTCTATTACTACCAGCAGCCGACCCTGGTGGTCGCCGGCGACACGGTGCGCATCTCCTGCACCTACGACAACTCGCCGGAGAACCAGCCGCTGGTCGACGGCGTCCGGCAGCCGCCCGCCGAGCTGCGCTGGGGCGAAAAGACCACCGACGAGATGTGCCTGAACTATCTGTACGCCGCCATCCCCTGACCAGCGCGCGGCCCCCTGCCGTCGCTCTCGCGTCGGGCGGCAGCGAGGTGCTAGTTTCCAGCGCGTGGACTATCGCTGGAACGACGATGAGGTCGCCAAACATCACGGCGACGATCTGGCGCAGCTCATCTATCTGTCGAACGTGGTGGGGACCGATCCGACGCTGACCCAGCCGGGCGGCGGGAACAGCTCCGTCAAACGTCAGGAGACCGATTTCGCCGGCCGCACCGTCGACGTCCTGCGCGTCAAGGGCAGCGGCACAGACCTGCGAACCATCGCCGCCGCCGGCTTCACCGGGCTGCGCATGGACGACCTGGGGTTTCTGCGCCGCCGCGACCAGATGACGGACGAGGAGATGATGGCGTTCATGCGCGCCTGCATGCTGGACGCGCGCGAGCCGGCGCCGTCGGTGGAGACGCCGCTGCACTCGGTGCTGCGCCACCGCTTCGTGGTCCACACGCACGACTTCGCCACGCAGGCGCTGACCGACACGCCTCGCCCCGAGGCGCTGGTCCGCGAGGCGCTGGGGCCGTCCGCCGCCTACATCGATTACGTGCGCCCCGGGTTTCCGCTGGCGCGCGCGGTGTCGCAGCTGGGCCCGCTGCCCGACGCGGCCAAGGGGCTGGTGCTGGGGCGGCATGGCCTCATCGCCTGGGGTCACACCGCCAAGGACTGCTATGACAACCTCTTCGAGCTGATCAACCGCAGCGAGCGGTTCATCGCCAGCAAGCGCGGTTCGCGCCCCTTCATCGAGGTTGCTCTCCCGACACCGTCGGTGGCCGAGCGTCGGGCCAAGGCGCGCCAGCTCTTGCCGGTGCTGCGCGCCGGGCTGGGAAGCGATCGTCTTCCCGTCTTGCACTGGGACGGCTCTGACGAGGCGGTCGCCTTCGCCGGCGCGGCGCAGGCCCCGGCGCTGGTGGCGCGCGGCATGGTCACCCCCGAGCACATCCTGCGCTGCGGGCGGGTGGCGCTGGCGGTGCAAGCTGACGTGGTCGGGCTACCCGCCGCTGACGCCGCCCGCGTCCTCGATCAGTCGCTGAAGGGATTCGCCGCCGAGACGCGCGCTGTCTACGAGCGGCAGAAGGCGCGCACGTCGGCCCCCATGCTGGAGCCGACGCCCCGGGTGGTGCTGTTGCCGGGGCTGGGAATGGTCACGGCCATGAAGGACAAGGCCAACGCCGTCGTCGGCAATCTCTGTTATCGCCACGCCATCCGGGTGATGGAGGCGGCCGAGTCACTGGGCGGTTTTCGTTTCCTGGACGAGGCGGACGCCGTCGAGTTCGAGTACTGGCCGCTGGAGCTGGCCAAGCTGTCGGCGCCCGAAAAAGAGCTGTCTCGCCAGGTGGCGCTGGTCACCGGCGCCGCCAGCGGCATCGGCCGGGCCATCGCCGATCGATTCGCCGCCGAGGGGGCGCACCTGGTCCTCACCGACATCGCCGGCGGCGCCTTGCGGGACGCCGCCGCGGCCATCGCCAAGGCGTGCAAGGATCCCCGGCGCGTGGTGGCCGTGGAGGCGGACGCCACGCGCCCGGCCGACGCCGCCCACGCCGTGACGGAGGCGGTCCTGGGGTTCGGGGGACTGGACATCCTGGTGTGCAACGCCGGCTTCATCCAGGCCGGGCCCATCGATCACATCTCGCCCGAAGCTTGGGCCCGCCACTTCGACGTGAATGTGGGCGGTTACTTCCTGGCCGTGCGCGAGGCGGTGGCGGTGATGAAGGCGCAGGGGCGGGGGACCATCATCTTCAACGCCTCCAAGGGCGCCTTCGCGCCCACGGCCGATAACGCCGCCTATGCCAGCTCGAAGGCGGCGGTGGCGGCGCTGGCGCGCAACCTGGCCACCGAGCTGGGCCCATCCGGCATACGCGTGAACTATATCAACGCCGACTTCATCGACACGCCGCTGATGAACCAGCTCATCGCCCAGCGGGCGGCCCAGCGTGGGATAACGCCGGCGCAGCAGGCGGAGGAGTACCGGCGCCGCAACCTGCTGGGCGTGGGCCCCATCCCGCCGTCGGCGGTCGCCGAGGCGGCGCTGTTCTTCGCCTCGCCGCGCGCCCGGTACACCACCGGCGGCGTTCTGACCGTCGACGGCGGCATCAAAGAATCCATGCCGCGCTAGCGGTATTCGATCGACGCGATAGCCGCGCGCCATCGTCGCGTGTAAACTCTGGCGCCATGGAAATCAGCCCCCTGCGTGAACGCATCAGCAAGCTGCAGAGCCGTCTCGCGATTCTCCGGGGGCATCTTTGACATCGACGGCAAACGCAGGCGCATAGGGGAGCTGGAACACGAGGCAGGCGCTCCCGAATTCTGGAACGCGGCTGACAGGGCCCAGGCGACGTTGCGCGAGCAGGCGCGCCTGAAATCGGCGGTCGACAGTTATGACGCCCAGATGCGGGCGGTGGAGGAGGCGCAGATCCTGGTCGACCTGGCCGACGAGGCCAAGGACGAAGCGACCGCGAACGAAGCCAGCGCCACGCTGACCGCGTCCGAGGACGTCGTGTCCAAGCTGGAGTTCGCCCGCATGCTGTCCGGGCCGTACGACCGGGAGGGGGCGCTGCTCAGCATCAACGCCGGGGCCGGCGGCACCGAGTCGCAGGACTGGGCCGAGATGCTGCTGCGCATGTACTCGCGCTGGGCCGAGCGCAAAGGGTACAAGGTCGAAACGCTGGATCTGCAACCAGGCGACGAGGCGGGGATCAAGGGCGTCACCATCAGCATCACGGGGGAATGGGCCTACGGCTACCTGCGCGCGGAGTTCGGCGTGCACCGGCTGGTGCGCATCTCGCCCTTCGACTCGCAGGCCCGGCGCCACACGTCGTTCGCCAGCGTGTTCATCTATCCCGACATCGACGAGACGGTGAAGGTGGAGATCGACGACAAGGATCTGCGCATCGACGTCATGCGGTCGTCAGGCGCCGGCGGCCAGCACGTCAACAAGACGGAATCGGCGGTGCGCATCACGCACATCCCGACCGGCATCGCCGTCCATTGCCAGTCCGAGCGCTCGCAGCACAAGAACCGCGGCACGGCCATGCGCATCCTGCGGTCCAAGCTGTTCGAGGTCGAGCAGAAGAAGATGGAAGACAAGATGGGCGGCATTCACGCCCAGAAGAAAGCCATCGAGTGGGGCAACCAGATACGGTCATACGTTCTTGCCCCCTATCGCCTGGTCTCGGACCATCGCACCGGGCTGAAGGTCAGCCAGGTCGATGCCGTGCTGGACGGCGATCTCGATCAGTTCATGATCGCCCAGCTGTTGCAGCTGGCCGGAGACCCCTCCGCGGCGCCGGTGACACAGCCCGCCGAGGATGACCTTTAAACAGAGTCCCCACATGGGAGATTCTCGTACATCTGTGGGCAAATGTTGATAACACCAATCCTACCGCCAGCTTGCGAGACTGCTGGCTGTTGGTATCCCGTGGAGAACCATGGCTGACGAACGAGAGCTGATTGCGGAACGAGAGAAAAAGGCGGCGGAGATTCGGGCGCTGGGACGGAATCCGTACGCCAACGGGTTCGCCCCCACGCACGCCATCGGCGAGGTCCTGGCCAGGTTCGCCGACCGCTCGCCGGCCCCGGCCGCCGCCGAGGCGCACGGCGGCGGTGCAAATCCCGAGCTGCTCTCCGACGAAAAATTCACGGTGGCGGGGCGGGTCATCGCCTACCGCGGCTTTGGCAAGGCGGCGTTCGTCAAGGTGATGGACCGCAGCGGCGAGATCCAGGTCTACATCAAGAAGGATCTGGTGGGCGAGGCCGCCTTCGAGATCTGGAAGAAGGTCGAGCGCGGCGACTTCATCGGTGCCACGGGCGGGGTCATGTTCACCAAGACCGGCGAGCTGACCGTCCTGGCCGACACGGTGACCGTGCTGACCAAGGCGACCCGGCCCCTACCCGAGAAGTGGCACGGCCTGTCGGACGTGGAGATTCGCTATCGCCAGCGCTACGTCGATCTGGTGGTCAATCCCGACGTGCGCGCGGTCTTTCGCAAGCGGTCGGCCATCGTCAGCCACATCCGGCGGTTCCTGGACCAGCGCGGGTACCTGGAGGTGGAGACGCCGATGATGCACGGCGTGCTGGGCGGCGCCGCGGCCCGGCCGTTCGCCACCCACCACAACGCCCTGGACCTGGACCTGTTCATGCGCATCGCGCCCGAGCTGTACCTGAAACGGCTGGTGGTGGGCGGGTTCGACCGCGTCTACGAGATCGGCCGCAACTTTCGCAACGAGGGGCTGTCGCGCCAGCACAACCCCGAGTTCACCATGCTGGAGTTCTATCAGGCCTACGCCACGTACGAGGATCTGATGGCGTTGACCGAAGAGCTGTTCCGCGAGCTGGCCCGCGAGGTGGCGGGCGGCGAGGAGCTGACCTACAGCGGCCAGAAGGTCAGCCTGGCGGCGCCCTGGCCCCGCATCCCGATGAAGGACGCCATCATCAGCGCGTCGGTGGCGGGTCTGTTGCCGCGTGGTCTGGAACGCCCGGTTCTCGACGACGAGGCGGCCCTGACCGCCTGGCTGGGCAAGCAGGGATTGACCGAAGGGAAGGACGAGCTGGCCGCCGTGCTGCGCAAGTCCGACAGCCACGGCGAGCGTGTCGGCGCGCTGTTTGATTACGCCGGCGAAAAGGCCTTGCCCGTCGATCGTCCGGCCTTCGTCACCGAATATCCGGCCGAGACGTCGCCGCTGTCGCGCCGCAACGACGCCGACCCCACCAAGGTCGACAGGTTCGAGCTGTTCATCGTCGGTCGCGAGCACGCCAACGCGTTCTCCGAGCTGAACGATCCCGCCGACCAGAGAGCGCGCTTTCAGCGTCAGGTCGACGCCAAGGCCAAGGGGCGTGAAGAGACCATGGACTATGACGAAGACTATTGTCGGGCCCTGGAGTACGGCCTGCCGCCCACGGCCGGGGAGGGGATCGGCATCGACCGGGTGGTCATGTTGCTGACGGATCAGCCGTCGATTCGCGACGTCATCTTGTTCCCGCTGATGCGCCCCGAACGGGACGGCTAAGGCGCCATGCTGGCCCCCGGCTTCGAATGGTTCGTGGCCTGGCGCCACCTGCGCGATCCCGAGCGGCGATCGCGGCGGACGCTGGTGGTGGGGGTGATCATCCTGGCGCTGGGACTGGGCCTGCTCGCTCTTCTCCGCCTGGCGCCCGGTCTCTTCACCATCCACATGGGAAACGCCGGCGAGATCTTCGCCAGCCGTCCCACAGTGCTGGCGGAGAATCTGAAGACCGCGGCGCTGGTGGCCAGCGGCGTCGGGCTGGTGCTGTCGCTGCTGGGCGTGCTGTTCGCCAGCTTCACGGTGTTCACCGCCATCTCCATCTTCGGCGTCTTCCTGGGAACGGGCGCGCCCATCATCGCCCTGTCGGTGATGTCCGGGTTCGAGGCCGATCTGAAGTCGAAGATCCGCGCCACCAAGGCCGACATCGTGGTCAGCACCGACGACGAGCGTCCGTTCAAGGACTGGGAGGCGATCGAAGCCAAGGTGCGCGGGATCAAGGGCGTGGTGGCGTCGATGGCCTATGTCGAGGGCGAGGTCATCGTCAAGCACGTCTCCAACCCGGCCGGCATGGGGATCATCCTGCGCGGCATCGAACCGCGGCGCGCCTCGCAGGTGCTGGATCTGGGCCGCACCCTGATGGAAGGGAAGGTCGACTATCTGCTGCACCCCGAGCAGATCGTCACCGACGATCCGGATGTCCTGCGTCCCGTCGGTCCGGTCGGTCCCGGCAAGGGTGAAAAGGAAGAGCTGGCGGCTCCCGCACGTCCGGTCCTGCCCGGGATCTTGCTGGGCGACGAGCTGTACGCCCGGACCTTGCGCGTCTACATGGGCAGCGACGTCGACGTGGCCTGCCCGATGTGCGGCGTCGGCCCGACCGGACCGATCCCCAAGATGCGGCCCTTCCGCGTGGCCGGACACTTTTACACGGGCATGTACGAGTTCGATTCCAAGCTGGCCTACGCGGCGCTGGCCGACGTGCAGCGGTTCCTGGGCATGCAAGGCGAGGTCACCGGCATCGAGATCCGCACCGCCACGCCCGAGCACGCCCGCGAGGTGGCCGCGGCCATCGCCGGGCAGCTGGGGCCCGAGTACGAGGTGCGCACCTGGGAGGAGCTGAACAAGAGCCTGTTCATGGCCCTCAAGCTGGAGAAGATCGCCATGTTCGTGGTCCTGACCTTCATCGCGCTGGTCGCGTCGTTTTCCATCGTCTCCAACCTGATCATGCTGGTGACCGAGAAAGGGCGCGAGATCGCCATCCTGAAATCGATGGGCGCCCGCGACGCCGCCATCCTGCGCGTCTTCATCGCCGAGGGGCTGTACATCGGCCTGCTGGGCCTGGCCCTGGGCATGGCCTGGGGCATCGGCAGCTGCCTGCTCATCTCGCGCTTTGGCCTGCCGCTGGACCCGGACGTCTATTACATCCAGAAGCTCCCCGTGGTCATGCGCGGCGGAGAGATCGCTTCGGTGGCCCTGGCCGCACTGGGCCTGTGCTGCCTGGCCACGCTGTATCCAGCCTACCTGGCGTCGCGCCTGCGTCCGGTCGCCGGGCTGCGGTACGAATAAGGTCCGGCTTCGGTCGGCGGGGGCAACCTCAGCTAAATGCGCCAAGTCTCAACGCTTGTCGTGAGACTGTCTTCGTTGACACCCAGGGAGGCGCCGACTACTTTGGCGGCCCCGATGAGCCCGGTCGCCACGCCTTGGGTCCCAACGCCGGCGGCTGCGAGCCACAGTGATGTGGACCGACGCAGCCGCGGGGGCGCCCACGTCGTGGTTCGCGACCTGCGCAAGGAGTTTCACCTGGGCGGGCGGGTCATTCCCGTCTTGCGTGGCCTTGATTTCCAGTTGCAGCCGGGCGAGATCGCCTCGGTGGTGGGGGCCTCGGGCGTGGGCAAGTCCACGCTCTTGCAGGTTCTGGGGACGCTGGACGCGCCCACGGCGGGCAGCATCTCGTTCGACGGAACCAACGTCACCGCGATGTCGGCGGCGCGGCTGGCGGAGTTTCGTAACCGGGAGATCGGCTTCGTCTTCCAGTTTCATCACCTGCTGCCCGAGTTCACGGCGCTGGAGAACGCCATGATGCCGGGCCTCATCATGCGCCTGCCACGCGCCGAGTGCATCGAACGGTCGCGGGCCATGCTCACGCGTCTGGGCATCGGTGACCGGGTGGCCCATCGGCCGGGCGAGCTGTCGGGCGGTGAACAGCAGCGCGTGGCGCTGGCCCGGGCGCTGCTGCTGTCGCCGCGGTTGCTGCTGGCCGACGAACCGACCGGCAACCTGGACACCAAGACGGGGCGGGAGATGCACCAGCTCTTCTTCGAGCTGAACCGCGAGCTGGGCATGACCATCTTGATTGTCACCCATAACAACGAGCTGGCTGCTCAGACGCCACGCAAGCTGCGCATGGCCGACGGTCGCATCACGGACGAGGCCTGAAGCGAACCGATGACTTTTCGCCCGGTTCTCGCCGTCGCGGCCCTGCTGGCCGCGGTCTCCATTTCAACCTCGCCGGTGCTGGCCGCGCCTGCCGCACCGTCCCCCGCGGCGCCCGCGCCGACCGCCGCTGCCACCAAGCCCGTCGACGAAGCTGAAGCGCCCGAGACGCCCACGCCCCCCGACGCCGGCAAGGTGGTCAAGCTGCAATTTCGCGGCAACCGCAAGGTCGAGGACGACGCCATCAAGGTCAACCTCAAGACCAAGGTGGGCGCCCCCTTGACGCAAGAGATGTTGCGCGACGACGTGCGCGCCATCTGGAAGATGGGTTACTTCGAGGACGTTCAGATCGAAGCCACCGACGTCAAGGGTGGCGGCATGTCGCTGGTCTTCATCCTCAAGGAGAAGCCGTCGATCAACAAGATCTACGTGGCGGGCAACGACGAGGTCCCGCTGTCGAAGATCAACGAGGTCCTCGACATCAAGAAGGAACAGATCCTCGACCTGGCCAAGCTGAAGAAGAACCAGGAGAAGATCAAAGACCTCTACGTCGAAAAAGGCTTTTACATGGCCGAGGTGACCTACGAGCTGAAGCGCAACGCGCCGGCCGAGGTCGACGTCTGGTTCCGGGTGCGCGAGAACGCAAAGGTCGAGGTCCGGCGGGTCAACTTCGTCGGTAACAGCGCCGTCACCGACCAGGAGCTGCGGGACGTCATCGTCACGCACGAGGGCAGCGTGCTGTCGGTGCTGAACCAGGCCGGCACCTATCGCGAGGACGTCTTCCAGCGCGACCTGCTGGTGCTGCAGGCCTACTACTGGGATCGCGGCTACGTCCAGGTCAAGGTCGGCTCGCCGCTGCTGGAGCTGTCCCCGGACAAGCAGTCGATGTACATCACCATCACCATCGACGAGGGGCCCCAGTACCGCCTGGGCTCCATCGACGTGCAGGGCGATCTGCTCGAGTCCAAGGACTTCTTCCTGCGTCGGGTGTCGGTCAAGCCGGGCGAGATCTTCAACCGCTCGAAGCTGTCTGAAGACCTGCAGCGTCTCACCGACTTTTACAAGGACCGCGGCTTCGCCTACGTCAACGCCAGCCCGTCGACGCCCGTCAACGACAAGACCCGCACCGTCGACGTCATCTTCGAGATTCAAAAGGGCGAGCCGGTCTCGTTCGATCGCATCAACATCCGCGGCAACAGCAAGACCCGCGACAAGGTGATCCGGCGCGAGATGCGCATCATCGAAGGCGATCCCTACAACCAGACGCTGATCGACACGTCAAAGCGCCGGGTCAATGCCCTTGGTTACTTCGAGAAGGTCGACATCTCGACCAAGCGCGGCGCCACCGACAACCAGATGGAGGTCAACGTCGAGGTGGCCGAGCGGCCCACCGGCACGTTCCAGATCGGCGCCGGTTTCTCGTCGGTGGAGAACTTCATCGCCCAGGCCCAGATCTCGCAGAACAACCTCCTGGGGCGGGGCCAGTTGCTGACGTTGCAGGCGCAGCTCTCCAGCCTGCGCCAGCTGTTCCTGCTGCAGTTTCAGGATCTGTACTTCCTGGACACCAACTGGACCTTCGGGTTCAACCTGTTCAAGCAGGATCGTTACCTCTACTCGTTCACCCGGTCGTCGAAGGGCGCCAGCCTGACCTGGGGTTACCTGCTGGCCGAGGATCTGCGCCTGCTGCTGACGTACACGCTGGAAGACGTCAGCGTGTCGACGGGCGGCTTCCGCAGCCTGTTCAGCGGCGGCCAGCGCGATCCCACGCCGGTGGGGCAGATCGCCAACCTGTTGCGCTCGGGCGTGACGTCGGCGGGCCGGGCCCTCCTGTCCTACGATTCACGGGACAACCGCCTGTTTCCCACCAAAGGCTTTTACAACACGTTGTCGGCCGAGGTGGCCGATCACTTCCTGCTGTCCGAGAACGTCTTCACCCGCTACGAGGCGGTGGGGCGGTTCTTCTATCCCATCTGGGGCCCCTTCGTGTTTCGCATGAAGCTGGAGGCGGGCCTCATCGCCAGCCGCGACCCGCGCGGCGTGCCGATCTTCGAGCGCTACTTCGTGGGCGGCATCTATGACATCCGCGGCTTCGCGCCGCGGTCGCTGGGCCCCACCATCCGCGCCCTCAGCAACCAGGCCCAGGACGCCGGACTGTCCAACTTTCTCGTCGGCGGCAACATGCAGGTGCTGGGAAACGCCGAGATCGAATTCCCGATCTTCGACAAGGTGGGCATCCGCGGCGTGGTCTTCACGGACATGGGCAACTCCTTCAACCTGGAAAATCAGTATTGCAAGATCAGCCCCAGCGGCATCGACGCCAGCAAGGATCCCTGCAGCGGTCCGCTGGACCTGGGGGCCTATCGACAAAGCTGGGGTTTCGGGTTTCGCTGGTTCTCCCCGATCGGTCCGCTGCGGTTCGAATGGGGCATTCCGTTCAAGACGCTGCCCGGCGAGCAGCCCATCGTGTTCGAGTTCACGATTGGCAACTTTTTCTAACCTCTGCTAAGCAAGGCCGCGCAAAAGGAGATCACAATGGCACGTTGGTTGGCACTGGGTTTTTTACTGCTGGCGTCATCGCCGATCGCGGCGCTGGCTGAAGATGTCAAGCTGGGCTACGTCGACCTTCAGCGGGCGCTCAACGAGACCGAAGACGGGCGCAAGGCCAAGGAGAGCCTGAAGAAGGTCTTCGACCAGAAGCAGAAGGAACTGGACGAGCAGCAGCAGGCGCTGAAGAAGGACATCGAAGACCTGGACAAGAAGCGGACGCTGTTGCCCGCCGACAAGCTGCGCGACAAGGAGGCCGAGCTGCAGGGGCGCATGCAGAAGGTGCAGCAGACCTACCTGCGGCATCAGCAAGATCTTCAGAGCAAGGAGCAGGAGGCCACCGCCAAGATCTTCGAGCGCATGAACCGCATCATCAACAAGATCGCGGTCGCCGAGAACTTCACGATGATCCTGGACAAGACGCAGTCGGCGGTCATTTACGCCAAGGCGCACCTGGATCTGACCAACGAGCTGATCCGCCGTTACAACGCCGGCGAGGGCGCCGACAAGTCGGCCGGCGCCACCGCGGGCGCGCCCAAGCCGGCCGGCACCACGGCCGCCGCCAAGAAATAACCGAGCAGGCGGAGCGGGGCGTGCTGGACATCCGGGACATCGAGCGGATCCTGCCGCACCGCTATCCGTTCCTGCTGGTCGACAGGGTCGCGGAGATCGACGACGAGCACATCGTCGCCATCAAGCAGGTCACCCGCAACGAACCGCATTTCGAGGGGCACTTCCCCGGTCACCCGGTGATGCCCGGCGTGCTGATCATCGAGGCGCTGGCCCAGACCGGCGCCCTGTACGCGGCGCGCCTGGTGAAGTTCGATCCCGATAAGCAGGTCATCTATTTCATGGCCATCGACAAGGCCAAGTTCCGCAAGCCCGTCATCCCCGGCGATACGCTGCGCCTGGAGGTGACGCCCCTGCGCAAGGGGGGCGCCATCTGGAAGATGCGCGGCGAAGCCAAGGTGGGCGACGCCGTGGTGGCCGAGGCAGAGTTCATGGCCAGCATCCAGCCCAAGCCTGCCCCGAAGACCGACGTCCCCGGCGCCTGAAATGGCCAGCCGCTCGTCGCGCCGGAGCCAAGGGATCCGACGGCGGCGCACCGTCGGCTTGCTGGCCGTCGCCGCCACGGCCGTCCTGCTGGGCGCCGGCATCGGCTGTCGGCGTTCCTCGCTGATGCCGCGCGCGGACGGCGCCGCGGTGGTCGTGGCGCCTGCCGCCAGCACCGGCGATCAAGACGTTGCCTTCGTGCCCGAGACCGAGCCCAACGACGCACTGTCGTTGGCGCAGAAGCTCGAGTTCGGCGCGACCGCCGCCGTCACGACACTGGGCATCGCCGGACAGCTGGCGCCGCCCAGCGGAAAATCTCACGACGTCGATCTGTTCCGTCTGGTGATTCCCGCCGCGCCCGGCACCGTCGGGGACGCGGCGCCGACGGCCCAGTTGCGGCGCCGGCTGTCGGTCGAGGTGTCGCCCGACCCGGCGCTGACGGTGGTGGTCGAGGCGCTGGATGATGAAGGGCAGGGGCTGATCGCCGCCGCGGGGAGCGTGCCCGGTGACCCGGAGGGGTTTCCGAACCTGTCGGTCACCCCCGGCGCATATTACCTGCGCGTGCGCGCCGCCGCGACCGGGGCCGGGGCCGGTTCGTACCGCCTGGTGGCGCGCCTGTTTCCACTGGAGACGGGCGAAGAACAGGAGCCGAACGGCAAGGCGGCCCTGGCCTCCGAAGCGCCCGCCAGCGGCGAGGTGATCGGGTACCACGGCTGGCGCCGCGATCAAGACTGGTACCGCGTGCCGCTGGCGTCGGTGCCGGAGGGCAGCGTCCTCGGTGTCGATCTGGAACCGGTGCCGGGCGTGGCGGCGTCGCTGCTGGTCTATGACGCCGCCGAGCGCAAGCTGGTCGAATCGCGGGGCCACAGCGAGGAACGGGTGGCGGTGCGCAACGTGCGCCTGGCGCCAGGGGATCCGCACCTTTACGTCGTCGTGCGCACCGACAGCGGACGAAACACCGCGGTCCGCTATAACCTGCGCCTGCGCGCCGAGTTGCCCAGGGGCGGCAGCGAGCTGGAACCAAACGACGACGCGGCCCACGCCCAGGCCATCAGCGACGGCGACACGCTGGGGTTCCTCGGCCGGGGCGACGTCGACGTCTACCGGTACACCGCCAAGGCTGGCGCCACCGAGCTGGACATCGAGGTGACGCCGCCCGAACGGGTCGATGTCAGGCTTGAAGTCCTGCGCGAGACCGACGGCTTCCTGCTTGCGCGCGCCGACGCCGGCAAACGCCACGAGCCCGAGCGCCTTCCCAACCTGTTCGTCGCCGGCGGGCCGCTGCTCATTCGCCTGTCGGCCGGACGGGGCGACGGCAATTCGGACGAGCCGTATCGCCTCACGGTGGCCAGCCGCCCGCCCGAGCCCGGAGCCGAGCGCGAACCCAACGGCACGACCGCCACGGCGACGGTGCTGCCGTCGGGCATCGCCGGCAACGGCCTGATCTTCCCGCGCGGCGACGTCGACGTCTGGAAAGCACCTCTGGCCGGCAACACGACCGGCGCGACGGTCAGCGTCACCGGCGTGGCCGGCCTGACGCTGGACGTGCGGGTCCTGGCCGACGACGAGCACGAGCTGGCGCGATTCAAGGTGGCGGGCGCGTCACCAGCGACGACCAGCGTGGCGACCGGCGGCGCCGCCTGCTGCTTGGTCCAGGTTCGCGACGCGTCGGCCAAGGCTGCCGTGGCCAATCCCCGCGATCGCTATGCCCTGACGGTGGGACCGTGACCAACGCGCCGCCGCCACCGTCGTCACCGATCCGGGGCGCGCTGCTGCTGGCCTTCACCGTCTGGGGCATCGCCTGCGCCCATCCTGGCCAAGGGCCGGCCGCCAGCGTCACCGCCTTCGCCGCTGCCGTGGACAGGCGCGACTACCAGGCAGCGTACGCCCTGACCTCGGTCGAGTACCAGAAGCGGGTGCCGCTGGCCGCGTTCCGCGCCGAGATAGACGCCGCTGCCGCGGACGCCCGCCCCATGACCGCCCGGCTGGCGCCCCCGGGAGCCAGCGCACCGCGCGTCCTGCTGGAGCTGGCCGACGGCGACACCCTGGCGTTGATCCAGGAGGGGAGCACCTGGCGCATCGACGCGCCGCCGCTGGAACCGTTCCCGCGACGTACCCCGCGCGCTGCGCTGCGCTCGTTCGTGCGGGCCCTGGACCAGCGGCGTTACGACGTGCTGGTTCGTTTTGCCCCCAGCCGCTACCGCGCCGGGCTGACGGCCGAGAAACTGCGCCAGATGTGGGAAGGCGAGGGGAAAGGCGACAATCAGAGGCTGCTGGGGGAGTTACGCGCTAACCTGAACGCGCCCATCGTCGAACTGGGTGACGAGGCGCACATGCCGTATGGCGAGCACGAGATACATTTTCTGCGCGAGGACGGGGCATGGACCATCGCCGATCCCGACTGATCGCGCCGCAGATGGCGATAAATCGCCGCCCGGAGGAAAGAAACCGAGTTTCTAATGTTTGTTATCTGATATGCCGAACTTGACTATACGTCAGGGATATTGCACGCATTTAACAAGAGGTTGTTTCGATGCTCGAGCCCTGGATCATTGAGCAGATCCGACGCCGCGAAGAAGAAGAGCGGAGGCGCAACGAGCGACCGCAGCTGGAGGTCCCTGTCCACGATGAGCGGTGGAAACGCCCGGCGTCGGAAGAGGAAGACAAGAAAAAACGCGATGACGAGGAAGAAGGCGAGCGCGGCGTAGTTATCATCGATTTTTAGCCCCGGCCCCCTGTGCGGCTTTCCGGGGGCGCCCCAGGTTGTCCTGGTGGGTTTCTGGACGGGGATCGTGGGCCTGGTTAGATAGGGGCATGGTGGGAAGTGCTGCGCAGGTGACGAAGGGGCTGGCGGCGGCGGCGTTCGTGGGTCGGCAGCGCGAGCTGGAGCTGCTGGACGCTGCCCTGGCCCGGGCGGCGAAGTTCAAAGCGCCGCAGATGGTGACCGTGCTGGGGCCGCTGGGCATCGGGAAGAGCGCCTTGGTGCGCGCCTGGCTGGCGCGCAAGGCATCGGCCGGCGTCCGGGTGGTCCAGTGCGCGGCCCCCGACGACAACGGGCCGGACCGCCCCGCGTACGGAATGGTGGCGGCGCTGTTGCGGGACCGGTTTGGGTTGACGGCCGCGCTCAGCGCCGAAGACGCCGTGGCCCAGTTTCGCGCCGAGCTGCAGCGGGTGTTCGGCGATCGACGGGTCGCCGAGGTGGCCGCGCTGCTGGGTGGATTCCTCGGCTTCGAGATGCCGGAGAGTCCGCTGTCGCGCGCGCTGGCCGGCAAGCCGGAGCAGGGGGCCGATCTGGCGCGCGCGGTGCTGTGCCGTTTTCTGGAGCAGGACGGTGCCCAGCAGCCCCTGGTCCTGGTGTGCGAGGACCTGCAGCGCGCCGATGAACCATCACTTGAACTTTTCTGCACGCTGGCCACCGAGCTGGGGGAAGCGCCCATCGTCATCGTCGCCACGGCCCGCGCCGACCTGCTGGTGCGTCGGTCCGGATGGGGCCAGCAGGGAAGCCACGTGCGCCTGGATCTGGGACCACTCGGCCGCCACGACGTCGAGCTGATGACCCGTTCCATCCTGGGCGCCGACAAGATTCCATCCGCGCTGCTGGAACGCGCCGCCGACGAATCGGGCGGCAACCCCTTCATGCTGGAGCAGCTGCTGACCGTCTATCATCAGCACGGCATCCTGGCCGCCACCACGGGCGAGGGCTGGTGGTTCGATTTCGATCGCGCCGCGCATGAATCGATGGCGCTGACGCCCGAGGAGGCGGCCCACGTTCGCATCAGTCAGCTGACTCCGGCCGAGCGCGACGTGCTGGCGCGCGGGACCGCCTTCGGCCCGGTCTTCTGGACCGGCGGCGTGGTCGCGGTGGGGCGGTTGCGCGCCGAGCCGGCGGATCCCGCGGCGGTGTTCGGGCCCGACGCCGCCATCGCCGAGATCCGGCAGATCCTGGAGAACCTGGCCGGCCGCGACTATCTGGTGCGCCTGCCGTCGTCGTCGATCCCCAGCGACACCGAATGGGGCTTTCGCCACAACAGCGAGCACAACCTGATCGAGGCGGGCGTCGATCCCGAGGTGATGCGGCATCGACGCAGCTTCGCGGCGCAATGGCTGGAGAGCCGCGCCGGCGACGCCCGCGAAGAGCGCCTGGAGACGCTGGGACACCTTTATGGTCAGGCCGGCGACGCGCGCCGGTCGGCGTACTGCTTCGCCACGGCGGCGGCGCGGGCGCGGCACGCCGGCCAGCTGGATCGGGCGCGGCTGCTGTACCTGTCGGCGATTCGCTTGCTGGAAATGGATGACGCCATCCTGAAGATGGACGCCCTGCACGCCATCGGCGACGTGGCGGCCCGCCTGGGGCGCACGCGCGAGGCGGTGGTGCATTTTCAGGACATGCTGCGCCTGGCCTGGCGCCTGGACCTGCCGGCCAAGGGCGGCGTGGCGCACGATCGCATCGGACGCCTGCACGGCACCCTGGGTGAGCACCGCCAGGCCCTGGTTCACCTGGAGCTGGCGCGTGAGCTGTTCCAGGCGGCCGGCGACCTGCCGGGTATCGCCTCGGCGCTGGACGACATCGGACGCATCCATTTCCTGAACGGCTCGCCGGAGCTGTCCCTGGAATGTCACCGCGCCGCGCTGGCCGTGCGCGAGCGTCTGGGCGATCGGCGCGGTCGTTCCCTGGCCCTGTCGCGCATGGGCGAGGTCGAGCACGAGAGCGGCGAGCTGGTGGCGGCCGCCGCGCACCTGCGCGAGGCCCTGGCCCTGCGTCGCCAGGTCGGCGATCGCCAGGGGGTGGTGGCGTCGCTGCTGGACGTGGGCAGCCTGGAACGCGACCTCGGGCATGCCGACGAGGCGCTGGCCTTGCTAGAGGAGGGGCGGGTGCTGGCCTGCGAGATCGGCGAGCGCCTCTATGAATGCAGCCTGAACATGGCCATCGGTGATTGCCACCTGGACGCCGGTCAGCCGCGGGAGGCGCTGCGAGAGTTTCTGCTGGCCAAGGAGATCGCTCAGCAGTTCGGAGCCAAGCTGCTGCTGTCCGAGGCGGCGCGGGGCGTGGCCGAATCCGAGCTGGCGCTGGGCAACGCCATCCGCGCCAGCGACGAGGCGCGGGCCGCGTTCGACCTGGCCCAGCGCATCGGGGCGCCGCCGCTGGCCGGGGCGGCCCTGCGGGTGGCGGCGTCGGCGGTTCGCCTGGGTGCTCCCGGCGAATCCGATCTGGGCGGCGCCCGCGAGATGTTCGATCGGGCCGTCGAGGTGCTGTCCAACGCCGGCGCCGAGCTGGAGCTGGGGAGGACCCTGGTCGCCTATGCTGACTTCGAGGAGGCCAGCGGACGCACCAGCGCCGCCGAGGAGCTGCGCCGTCAGTCGAATCTGATCGTCAGCCGCTCCCGCCGGGTCACTTCTTCGCCGCCACTTCCGCTTTCTTGAGGTCGTTGACCTTGACCAGCACGCGGTCCAGCGACCACTTCGGCAGCAGATAGACGTCGGGCGAGGACGCCGACAGCGCGTGGTAGCTCTGCTTGTCCTTGGTCTCGTCCCCCACCTTCAGGCTGCAGGTGGCGGTCTTTGACCTGGCCACGATGGTGGCGGCCGGCTTGGCCAGGCCGTTGGCCCTGGGTGACGGATCCTCGGCGAAGGTGGTCGCCTTCAGGTCCTTGAAGGCGCCGGCGACGTTGGTGACCTTCGAAGGATCAATCTCCAGCTTGGCCGGCTTGGTGGCCTTCCAGGCCCCCTTGTCCTTCACCAGGGCATAGGACTCCGCGCCGTGCGACACGGCGATGTCGGTCAGCTCCGATTCGGCGATGTCGCAGACCGACTTGTCCTTGAAGTCCATCGGCCGCTTGTTGATGCGATCGATGTTGTACTTCTTGACCAGGAACACCTGCGGCTCGGTCGCGGTCTTCACGTACCAGTCCTCGTCGCCTTTCTTGTTGCCGATGAGGACCGTGACCGGTTTTCCTCCCTTGAGACCGACCGTCACCGTCAGGGCCGGATCGGCCAGGCCCGTCTCCTGAGGCGTGGCCTTGTCGGCAAAGTCGTTGGCCTTCCACGACGACAACGTGCTGACGATGCCGCCGGCCACCGTGTTGTCGGGCCTGTCGATCTTCACCGACGATTCGGCGATGGTCCACGAATCGTCGGCGGCGCCGCCGTCCTTCTTGGCCGCCTTCTTCAGCTTGATGGTGCCGCCGGTCTTGCTCTTGATGTCGATGGTCTCGGCGTCGGCGGCGGCAAAGTTGACCAGGGTCTTGTCGCGCCAGTCGGACGGCGCCTTGTCGAAGGCGTACTTCTGCGCGCCGGACATGATCCAGATCTCGTCCTTGCCGTTGGCCCGCAGCATGGTGCCGGCGCCCTGGGTCTTGCCGATGAAGACGTCGGCCAGCACCTTGTCGCCTTTCTTGAGCGTCACGCGCAGACCCTTGTCATCGACCTCGAACTCGCCCTGCTTGGCCTTCTGGTCGGTGACGATGCCGCTGAACTCCATCTTCTCGACCGCCTCGAAGGCCTGCTTACCCGCGGTGTCGTCGACCCGATAGGCCGTCGGCTGCAGCATCTGGTACTTGTCGCCTTCCTTCTTGATGATCGAGGTGGCGCCGCCCTTGACCACCTCGATGGTGTCAAAGTCCCCGGCCTTGAGGCGCGGCACCGGGCGCGGGCGTTCGCCCACCACCTCGCCCTTGTCCGGCTGGCGCAGGGCGAAGAACGTGATCAGGG
>DATLVT010000774.1:0-4336 GCA_035577105.1 Polyangia bacterium | reverse complement strand
ATGATCGACCAGATACGGTCGGCGCGGACGCCCAGTGCTGGTGACAAGGAGCGCATTCGCAAGGCGCTGGCCGTGGGTGTGGCGGTGACCGCCGCCTCGGTGCCGGGCGTGGCAGCGGGCGCGTCGGCCGCCAAGGCGGCTGCGTCTGTCGCCAAGGCGTCAACAACGCTGGGACTTGCCAGCGGCTTCAAGGTGGCCGTGTCGGTGGTGGTGCTCGCCTCCGTCGGCGCGAGCGCGTACATCTGGACGCGACCGCCGTCGCCGCCCGCGGCCCGTCACGCGCCGGTGGCGGTGGTACCCGTGGCCGTGCCGACGCCGCCTTCGCCGCCCGAGGTGGTTGAAGACAGCCCTCCGGCCGCGCCGGCCGTGGTCGCCGCGCCGGCGCTGTCGCCGTCGCCGTCGCCGTCCCCGGTGCATGCGGGCGCGGCACGCGATCCGCTGATGACCGAGCTGGCGCTGCTGCACCGGGCCCAGCAGGCCTGGCGACAGGGCAACGCTGCCCGCGCGCTGGATCTGGCGCAGCAGCACGCCCGGCGCTATCCGCACTCGGCCCTGGCGCTGGAACGGGACGCGCTGCGGGTCTTCGCGTTGTGTTCCTTGGGTCAGCGAGCGCAGGCGCGTCCCTTGGCCGCCGATCTTTTGAGGCGGGCGCCTGGCTCGCCCCTGAGGACGTCGGTCGAGGAAAGTTGCGGCGGACGCTGAAGGCCCGGGCCGGTCTTGGCCGGCCGTTCTTGATCGCCGTGGCGGCCGTGATCGCCGGTGGGGCGGTTCCCGTGGTGACCGCGCAGGCGTCGCCCCCTCTGCCGCTGGAGCTGACGTGGGAGGCGCCGCCGGAATGTCCGTCTGGGGATGCGGTCCGTTCGCAGGTGGAGCGGGTGGTGCGCGTGAGGCGCGGGCGGACGGCGCCACATCTGATCGCGATGGCGCGCGTCGAACAGCGAGGCGGCCGCTGGTTTCTGCGCCTGCGCACCGAACGGGGCGGTGTCATCGGCCAGCGGCAACTGGAGGCCGCCACCTGCGCACCGCTGGTGGGCGCGGCGACGCTGGTGCTGGGGCTGGCCTTCGGCGAGGGCGTCGAGCTGTCGGCCGATCCGCTGGTGCTGGATCAAACGAGCACGACGTCCCCGGGGACGCCGGACGAGAAGAATGGCAGCGACGCAGCGCCTGCGTCAGCGGCGCCCGAGAAGGTCGCGCCACCGCCGCCTGCGCCCCTCCCGCCTGCGCCGGTGCCCGACGCCCAGGGCAAGGAGAATGACAGGAACGACAACGCTCCGGCTGACCTGGTGGTGGCGGGGGATCGCGGGCGTCCTCTTGTCGCCTGGTCTCCGTCTCTCGTCTGGGCGCTGTCCGCCGAAGGGCGCAGCAGCTGGGGGCCGGTGCCCGGGCAAGCCTTCGGTTTTGGTCTGGGCCTGGATCTCGGCGGGCGCCGCTGGTTCGGCAACCTCCAGCTCGGCGCCGTACCCAGCGCCGAGGAGACGTTGACGTCAAGCGTGCGAATCCACTTTGCCGCGCTGGTGGGCGCCGCGTCGCTCTGTGGGCGGGGTGCCGTCGTGCGGTCAGTGACCATCGCCGGTTGCCTGGGAATCCAGGGCAGCGCCGTGCGCGCCCGGTCGGTGGGGTCGACGAGTGACGGCCAGGCGACGGCGCCTCTTTACGCCGCGCTGCCGGCGCTGCGCGTGGAGGTTCCTCTGTTCCGCGCGGTGTCTCTGCAGGTGGGCGCGGCGCTGGCCACCTCGCTGCACCGGCCCATCTTCGCCATCGACGGGCTCGGCGACGTTTACCGCGTGCCCCGCCTGGCCCCCAGCGCCTCGCTGGGCCTGGGCGTTCGGCTGTAGGCCGCCGGCCTAAAATCGATTTAGTTTTCGCCCAACGGATTCCGGCAGGGGACCCCACTCACTGGGGTATGGCGAAGACTGGAAGCGGAACCGGGTTCCTGCGGGCACTCGGCGATTTGGTTCTTCCTGTGTTGCTCGGCGGGGCTGTGGCCCTGGGGGCGGTGGCTGGATGCTCGGCGGAGCTCTCCACGCCGGGAAAGCCTTCCGGCGGTGGCCCCGGTGCCACCGGCGGTTCAGGGCCTTCCGGCGGCGGCCCCTCCGGACCGATGATCGATCCTTCCGGCGGCGGCACCGACGTGCCGAAACCGTCGGCAGGCACGCCGGGGACGCCACCCGGCGACATGTGCGGCGGGAACTTGCCGGGCGCCTTCGTCTCGAACTGCAGCGGCTGCCACACCCAGGGCGGCGCCGCCAACAGCCGCTACCCCGATCTCTTCGCGTTCAAGGGGACGCTGGCTGATTTCGAGAAGCAGGTGCGCAACGGCAGCGCCAACATGGCCCCTTACCCCGCGACGTTGATCAGCGACGGCGACGTGCAAGCCGCCTTTGCCTACTTCACCGGCGGCATGCGCGGCGGCCTGGACAGCATCGATCTCGGCGGCGTGCAGCCGCTGTTTGTCTCCGCCGACGCCAAGAATCCACCGGTGGTGTTCAAGCGTGAGGACGGCGCCATCATCACCCGCGGCGCCGGCCGGGTGCGCGGGCGCCACGAAAAAGAGGGCAGCTATGGCCTCTTTCTCAATCACTACTTCGAGGACCGCACCTACGGGTTCCTCGTCGAGGACTTCACGACCACCGGCAAGCAGGAGCTCCGCGTGACCTACCTGCCCATCGCCATGCCCGACATGACCGGCAACCGCATCACCAACTGGCGGTCGTGGAAGGTGCAAGGCAACAACGCCACCTTCGCCGAGAACCATTACATGACCAACGTGGCGCAGTCGCCGATGATGCCCACCGGAAAGACGGCGGCGGTCCAGCAGTTCGATCAGACCACCATCCCCGGCGGTCGCACCATGGCGGTCGGTGAGAACTTTGAGTTCGAGTTCGGCATCTTCATCGCGCCGGCGATGATGACCACGCAGGGCTCGCGCGATTCGTATTACACGGACACCTTTCGTTACCGGATCGGTCTGGGCGGGCTGACGCCCAACAACAAGGACTATGCGGCGCTGCCCGGCCCGCTGCCCAACGCGCAGCTGGGTGGCGATACGACAGTCGTCTGGGCGGTGGCCGAACCGCAGACCTACTTCGAACAGATGGCCCTGAACACCCAGCAGGAAAACGTGCAGAACTTCGTCGAGGGGCGCCGCCTGTTTCACACCGACTTTGTCACCGGCGCGCACAGCGAGACGGACAACCCGCCGTTCATGGCCCAGGCCGGAAAGGCCGGGCCGCTGTTCTCGACCACCAGCTGCGTGAACTGCCACCTCAACAACGGCCCGGGCGCGCTGCTCGATGCGCCGCTGGGTCCCACCAGCTCCATGGTGTTCAAGCTGTACAACGCCGGCGACCTGGGCAATCAGCTGCAGCTTCAAGAAGGAACGGCCAAGGTCGCTGGCTTCGAGATGAAGACCGTGGCGCTGGCCGACGGCACCAGCGTGACCCTGAAGCGGCCCACGTTCACCGTCACGTCGAAGGACGGCCAGGTCATCGCCGGACATTCGGCACGGCTGGCGCGCAAGCTGATCGGCCTGGGGTTGCTGGAGGCGATCGACGAGCGGACCATCCTGGCCCGCGCCGATCGCCTGGACTGCGACAAGGACGGAATCTCCGGGCGGCCCAGCTATGTCGTCGAACCGGTCAGCAACGTGCTGCGCCTGGGCCGCATGGGCTGGAAGGCCGAAAAATCCAGCGTCATGCACCAGGTGGCCGACGCCGCCGCCGCCGACCTGGGCGTGGGGACCAGCCTCATCCCGGATTCAACCGGCAAGGTCGAGCTGACCGACGCCGAGCTGGGCAAGCTGACCACGTACATGCGCCTCATCGGCGTGCCGCCGCAGCGCAACGGCGAGGACCCCGAGGTTCGTCACGGCGAGCAGGTGTTCAAGACGGTGGGCTGTTCCAAGTGTCACGTCACCGACGTGGTGACCGGCACCAGCCACCCGTTCGCCGAGCTGCGCGGCCAGGCCGTGCGTCCCTTCACCGACCTTCTGCTGCACGACATGGGCGCCGATCTGGCCGACAGCAGCGGCGTGGCCTATGACGACAAGCCGGGCGCGCCGCCGTCGGCGTCGGAGTGGCGCACGCCGCCGCTGTGGGGCCTTGGCCTTTACAAGGTGGTCAACGGCCACACCGGCCTGCTGCACGACGGCCGCGCCGCCGACGTGACCGAGGCGGTGCTCTGGCACGGCGGCGAGGCCACGGAGATCCGCAATCGCTTTGTCGCGCTGCCCGCGGCGGACCGCGCGGCGCTGGTGTCGTTCCTCATGTCCCTCTGACCTTCTGACGAGGTTTCAACCCGATGAGCAGCAACCAGTGTCGGTCGATTGTCTGGGCGA
>DATLVT010000773.1:0-12608 GCA_035577105.1 Polyangia bacterium | reverse complement strand
CTGCGCGCGCTGAGCGCGTGGCGATGGGCGGCCCGGCACCGCAACCTGCGCAGGCTGGCCATCGGGGTCATTTTGATCGGCGCTTGCCTGACGCCGCATCAGCGCCGTACCAGTCAGCGGGCGGTGCCTCCGGCTGTGGCGGTGCACGCCGGCGCCAGGCCTGGACCCGAGCCGCTGCCGCCCGGATGGTTCGGGCCCGAGTGGCCTCCGACGGAGAGCAGCCTGCTGGCGGAGCTGGGAGGGGACGCCTGGATTCACCCGCTGGCCGGGCCTTACCGGCGCATGCCCCGCAACGACACCCGGGTCTTCGGCGCGGGACGGCCGGGGCACCGGCCCTGGGAGTGCCGCAACGGTCACTGCGGCGTCGATCTGGGCGGCGAGATCTGGGGCGAGCAGGTCCGGGCCGTTCACGACGGCGTGGTGGAGTATGTGCAGCGAGGGGCCAATCCCCTGCGCGGAGGGCGATTCGTGCGCATCGCCCACCACGGCGGGACGGTCATCACCCAGTACTTTCATCTGGCCGCCATCCCGCGCGGTCTCGAGCGCGGCGTGCAGGTGAAGGGTGGCGATATCATCGGTCTCCTCGGCGACAGCGGCGTCAAGGAGTCGCAGCCCCATCTGCATTTCAGCGTTTCGATCCGGATGACGGAGAAGGGCCCTGAAAAGTACCTCGACCCGGAACCGCTGGTCGCGCTGTGGCCGTTGCGGATCCCGCTGGACGGCAGCGAGCATGGCCTGGTCACGGTGGTGGCCCCGCCGGGGATCCCTCTCGGCTCCGCGCCGCCCCGGGCAGGGCGCGGCCGCAAGGCTGCCAAGGCGGAGGCGGCGTCGAGCGGCGGCCCGAGCAGCATCCCCGAGAACGGCGACCCGGGTGACGAGGCCGAGACGCCCGACGACGCGGGGGAGGAGTGAGCCGTGAGGGACGCTGATCCGTGCTTCGTCTGCGGCGATGAGACGAAGGAGAGCGATCAGCTGGTGCTGGTGCGGGGCAAGCGTCAGCTGCCGCACTGCTCGGATGCCTGCTTGCGCGAGACCGTCCGCAAGCAACGGGCGGCCCGCACGGCCCGGCAGGTGCGCTGGTCGCTGCGATTTTCGCTGTCGGTCCTGGTGCTGGTCGGCGCGGGGTATCTGTGGCAGCGCTTCCGGGTGCCGCATCCGGAATCGATCTCCAGCGCCTGGCCCGATGTTCACGGGGAAGATATTCCGCCGCCGACGGGACCAATTTTCTTCGGGCCGCCCTGGCCGCCGACGGACGAAGAGTGGATCGCCGCGTTCAACCAGGGCGGCGGTTGGATCTACCCGTTGGCGGGGCCGAACCGGCGCAGTCCCGTCATCGACAAGCGAATCTTCGGTCCGGTCACGCCCCGCGAGCTGCCGCCGATGTGTCGCAAGGACGATCGCTGCGGCGTCGATCTGGACGGCGAATTATGGGGCGAGCACGTCTACGCCGCGCGCGACGGCATCGTCGATCGGGTGCAGGGCGACGGGCGCGATCAGAACGGCGGGCAGTACGTGCGGCTGTCGCACTTTGGCGGGATGGTGTTCACGCAGTACTTTCACCTGGCGGCGATCCCGCGCGGCCTGCGGCGCGGCGTTCACGTCAAGGCCGGCGACGTGATCGGCCTGCTGGGCGACACCGGCGTCGAGGGAGAGCGCCGGCACCTGTACTTTTCGCTGTCGACCCGTCCTTCGAAGGACTGGGCGGAGGTGTACTGGGATCCCACGCCGTGGCTGGTGCGCTGGCCGCTGGTGCTGCCGGTGCACGGCACGGTGGCCGGGTTCGCGCCGCCCGGCGCGGCCAGCATCTTTCGTCGCTGAGCTATTTGGCTGAGCTACTTGCCGGCGGTCTTGAAGAACTGGGTCTGGCGCTGTTCCAGTTCGGCGGGGGTGAGATCTTCTTTGCGTGTGGCGATGGCCCAGCTGTACCCGAACGGGTCGGTGAGCATGCCGCAGCGGTCGCCCCAGAACTGATCGGCCATCGCCATCGTTTCCTTGCCGCCGGCGTCGATGGCGCGTTTGAACAGAGCGTCGCAATCATCAACGAACAGCCACAGACTGGCCGGCGAGCCGCCCATCTCCAGGGGGCCCTTGCTGCCCATCATGGCGTCGTGAAGCATGATGGGCGCGCCGGCGACGCGGATCTCGGCGTGCATGATCTTGCCGTCGGGACCGGGATTGACGGAGACCACCTGGGCGCCCAGCGCCGTCTGGTACCAGTCGATGGCCTTCGCCGCCTGGTCCAGGGTGAGCATGGGGGTGACCGCGGTGAACCCTTCAGGAACCGATTTCTTTGCCTTGGCCATGACGCGTGCCTCCTGCCCCCTGACATAGGATCGGTGGCGGCCGGGGTCAACACCGGTTTCGCTGGCTCGCCTTGCGCAGGTCCGTCAGAGCAGCCGGTCAGTCGACGCACAGATCTTCTGCGGCGTCTTCCTGACGCTGCGGGCCTCGCGCGGCGGCGCCGGCCGGGATGAACTTGAAGCAGCCGAAGGCCGTCTTGAATTCGGAACAATGTCCCAGATAGAAGCCGCGCGCCGGAGGTCCCTTCTCGACGATCTGGAAACGCTGTTCATCGGCCAGACAGGAACCCTCGCAATCGGCGCCGTCCCGACACGCCTTGCCGCTGTCTGCCGTGCGGCAGTTGCAACTTTCGACTTCGGCCACCCCGTGAACGGCAAGCACGCCGCGGCAAGCATCGCAGCTGGCCTTGGCGGGCGTTGTTTCGGCCGCGCGGGGCGGAGGAGGAGGCGGCGGCGCGGCGACGGTCCGGGGGCCGTGCAGGCAGGCACCGGAACAAACCAACGAGAACAGCACGACCAACAGCCGCATGGCATGCATGTTAGCCGACCTGGCCGGGCAGGGACGCGATCGACTTGATCGCACTTGTGCGATGAAGGGCATCGCGACGCGGTCGCGGCCTGGTAATAGATCAGCGGGGTTCCGCGCAGAGATCCCTGGAACAGGAATTGCCCTTGTAGCCGCCATGGCCCGGGGCATTTCCTTCAGCATTGCGCGACGTTCGCTTGTTCGGGTGGTCCAACCGAAGTTCAGCAGCACTTCCCTGGGACTGATTCTCGTCTGTTTTTATTTCGTTGCCTGTTCCAGCAGCAACAACAACAGCAACAGCGCGCCGGATGCCGCCGGTGGCGTCGACACGCACGCTGGCCAGGACGTGGAGCCGTCCGATGACAGCGTGATGGACAAGGGGGCCGCGGTCCCCGAGGTGCCGGCCGCGAACATCAGCTGCAACCAGATCAGGATCTGCGCGGTGAATTGTATGAATGCGGCATGCGTTGAAGACTGCGCGAAACGCGGTACCATGGCCGCTCAGACGCTGTTCGCGGCTTATTCCAAATGCGTCGATCCGCAGTGCAGCGACGTGGGTGACATCACCTGCCGCTGCGAAGCGTCCTGTTTCGGGGGCTCGGCATGTGAGGCCGAGACTGACGATTGCACCGGGGACGAGACCGACTTCGTCTGCGACAACTTCTGTCACTAGTTTGGCGCCGACGGCGCCTGCTCGACTCGCTTTTCCGTCCGGCTTCCTTCCCAAGGCATTGACACCGAAGGAGTGAACGATGAGGTCCAACGAATTTCGTTCGTCGATTGTGGTGGGTGGTTTGCTGGGCGCCGCCATGATGATCGTGGCGGGCTGTGGGGCTGCCCAGGACCAGGAAGACTTTGCCAATGACGGCTCCCTTCGCGGCGAGCTGCTGGTCTATTCGATCGACCAGATGGAAGGGCAGAGCGAGACGCAGTTCTTTCTGCGCACCGCCGACGACGTCGAGCATCGGCTGTTCTTCGACGTCGAACCGGAGCTGGCGCCCGGGACGCGCGTCAAGGTCTGGGGACCACGCGAGGGCGACGGCGTTCGGGTGACGTCGGTCCAGGCGGTCGATCCGCCCGTGCTGGAGAAGGTGACCAGCGCGCTGACGAATGGTCCTGCTTACCCGGCGCGGACGTTTGCGTTCGTCCTGGTCGATACGGGGACCGGGGTCAACACCACCAAGGACGAGGTCTTGAACCTGCTCCTCAACAATCCCGGCTCGGTGAAGAGCTATTACAAGTACGCCTCGTATGGTCGCCAGGACATCTCGGTCGAGGTCTTCGGTCCCATCAAGTACACGATGACCGGTTGCGGGACGTCAAAGCTGACGACCGACCTGCGCCCGATGATCCCCGGGACGTTCCAGCATTACCTGTGGTACCTGGGCGGCCGGAACGCCAGCTGCGGGTGGGCGGGTCTGGCGTCGGTGGGTACGCCCGACCGTCCGTCGAAGGACACCTGGTACAACGCCTCCACCGGCTGCGTCGTCCTGGTGCAGGAGCCGGGGCACAACTTCGGCATGGCGCACTCGTCGTCGATGACCTGCGGGGGGCAAACCTTCGTCGACAACCCGATGGGCGTCTGCATGCACAGCGAGTACGGAGACCGGTTCGATCCGATGGGCGGCGGCTGCCGGCACATGAACGCCTGGCAGAAGGCCTATCAGGGCTGGTACGGCGCCTGTAACGGCGTCAAGGTCGCGTCGTCGGGGACGTTCACGCTGCTGCCCAACGGGCGGGCCTGCAATGGCGCTCAGTTTCTGCAGATCCCGGCGCCCAAGGTGCGCATGATGCCGCGGTCGGGAGGCGGCGGCTCCGCCAGCGTCGACATGCTCACGCACTATTACATCGAGTTCCGCGCGCCCGATAACTTCGACGGAACGCTGGGCTGGCGGAACATGCCGCAGGCGGCGCTGGCGCCTCAGGTCCAGGTGCGCATCGGCGGCGATCTGCACGAGCGAACCCAGCGCGGCCTTCACACCTGGCTGCTGGACATGACGCCGGCGACAGCGTCCAACAGCGACGCCGGGCTGCTGGTCGGCAAGACGTACACCGATCCGGCCGGAGGGCTGAGCGTGACCGTCATGGCGATGGACGCCAACCAGGCCACGGTCAAGGTCGACATCATGGGCGGCGCGGCCACCGCGCCGACCTGCATCGACGGCACGGCGTTCACGGCGCCCGGCCCTGGTCCGGAGTCCTGCATGGCCATCCCGGTCGACGGGGCGGGTGGCATGGGCGGCGCGGTCGGCGGCACCGGCGGCGTCAGCGGCGCGGGTGGGGCCGGCGGTCGCGGTGGTGCCGGCGGCGGTCGCACCGACGCGGGCGCGCCCTTGCCCGGGACAGGCGGCAGCATGGGCACGGGCGGCGAGCTGGGTGGCCTGATGCCGCCCGACGGTGCCGTGGCGGAGGTTGGCGGCGCGGTCACAGGTTCCGGCGGGAGCCCCGGCGCGGACGGGGGCGGCGCGATGGCGCCGCGGTCGAACGGCGGCGAGGCGATAAGCGGCTGCGGCTGCGAAACCGCGCCGGGCGGCGGCGTCCCGACGGCCTTCGGAACGCTGGGCATCGCCCTGGCCCTGGGCGCCGCACGACGACGCCGGCGCGGTTAGCGCCTCACCAGTCGGTCCGTGGCAGCTTCATCACCGTCGGCGCGAGCGGCGGCGGTGGTGAAGCCAGGCCAGCGTTCCCAGGATGAACAGCAGCGCTCCGCCCCGCGGGGAGAGCGCCCGGCCGGATGAGACGTAGGCGCAGCCGGACTTGGTGGCGGGCATGGGCATGGGAGGCTTTGGCAGGTCGGGGTGGCAGGTCTCCGGAGGCCACACCTTCAGTCCGGCCTGCATGTCGCACGAGGCTTCGCAGACCGTCTGCACGCAGGGGCGGATGGAACTGACCTTGTCGAAGGTCAACAGAGGGTGCAGCGTGGCGCCGGCATCGGTTGACATGGCCAGGGCAAAACCGTCCTTGGTGTTGTCGGCCGAGATATAGAGCTTGCCGTCGCGTTCGGCCAGGGCGCGCACATTGGGGACGTTCGTCCAGGGCTGGAAGGTCTTGCCCCCGTCGGTTGACCGGAAACCGACGCCGGCCATGTTGGTCTGCCCCGTCACGAGGATGGTGCCGCTGGCCAGACGGACGAAGGCGGTCAAGGTGTCGACGGTGATGGGGGTCTGGATGGTGCGTCCGCCGTCTTCGGAGATGGCCAGGATGTTGTGAAGGCCGGCCTGGACGCGCAGGAAGATCTTGTTCGGGTTGGCGGGATCAACGGCGATGATCCTGAATCCGTTGGCGCCCAGCGACGGTTCGAGATCGATGGGCGGGTCCCAGTGGGCGCCGCCATCGGCCGTTCGCACCAGCTTTGGGTGGAATCCCGGCGTGGTGAACATGGCCAGGTAGATGACCTTGGGATCGCTGCGGGCGATCTCGACGCCGGTGAGTCCGCTGTCCGCCGGGGCCTTGTAGATCGAGGGGCCAAAGGTCGTTCCCCCGTCGGACGAGACGAAGACCTCCGGCGTGGCCATGGCGGCGTTGTCCGGCACGCCGATCGCCAGGACCCTCAGGGGATCGCTGCGGTCGACGAAAGAATCGGTGGTGAGCGCCGTGTCGAGCGCGCCGCCCGCCAGGGTCCAGGTGCAGGAGACGTCGTCGGAGAACGCCAGGCCGTCCGCCGACAGGGCATAGAGGCGATTCTGGGAAGGGGGGCCCACCTGGTAGAGGCCGGCGTTCATCGTGTTGTCCTGTTCGCAGGTCCAGGACCAGGTCTTGGCGTTGTCGTCGGAGATGATGAGGCCAAAGGTGGTCGAGACGATGATCTGCTGGGGACGGTCGGCCGGCAGCAAGAGCTGCAGCGAGTCCGGGAATGCCCCGTTGGCCCGGGCCCGTGAGGGGACGGCTACGCCGGCCACCAGCGCCAGGCCCGCCAGCACGCCGGCCAGGACGCCGGCCGAGGCCAGCCGGGCACTCAAGATCGTCAAACTGAAACGGCGGCCCGCTGCTTCGATGCTGCCAGCGACGCCTGCCATAGCTGCCACATCGGGAAGAATAGATCGATTCACGACTTGTCACCCCGAAATTGCTTGATCCCAAGCGTCTGTTCTTGCGAACTTGTTACACGCATGTCCCTGTCCTCGGCCGCCATCCGGCCTCCCCTGACGGCCTGTGGCTTCTCTCACCCTGGCAGTGTGCGTGAGGAGAACGAAGACGCGTTCGGCAGCTTCGTCGAGGAGCGGTTGTTCATCATCGCCGACGGGATGGGCGGGCACAACGCCGGGCAGGTGGCCAGCCTGATGACCGTCGACGCCATCGAGACCTTCTTTCGCAGCTATCACATGACGCCCAAGCAGACCTGGCCCCATCCCGTCGACAAGACGCTTTCGCTGGGCGCCAACCTCCTGCGCGTCGGGATCAAGGTGGCCAACGACAAGATCCGGGCAGCGGCCGCCGCCGACAGGGCGCGCGCGCGCATGGGATCGACGGTGGTGGCCCTGGCGGTGGGCGACGCGCAGCTGACCATCGCCCACGCCGGCGACAGCCGCGCCTATCGCCTGCGCGAGGGCGAGATCAAACGGCTGACCCGCGACCACTCCGTCCTGGAAGAGATGCTGGTGGCGCGCCCCGATATGTCGGCGGAGGAGATCGACGCCTTCGCCCACCGCAACGTGGTCACCAAATCACTGGGCAGCAAGGAAGAGGTCGAGCCGACGCTGTACGTGAACACGCTGGCGCTGGGCGACCGATATCTGCTGTGCAGCGACGGGCTGTGGAGCGTGGTCCCTGACGCCACCATCGAAGCGATCGTTCGCGACAACGACGACATCGAAGCGGCCTGCCAGCTGTTGATCGACGCCGCCAACGAAGCGGGCGGCCCCGACAACATCTCGGCGGTGCTGGTGCGCGTCGGTTGACGGGCGCGCGGGCCAGGCGCGCCGGATCGGCCGGGCGGCGATGATCGGGGCGTTGCTGAACAGCAAGGACATCGTGGTGTGCGTCGGTCCGGGCGGCGTCGGCAAGACGACGACGGCGGCGGCGCTGGCGGCGCTGGCGGCGCGTCAGGGGCGCCGCACGCTGGTGTCGACGATCGATCCGGCCCCGCGGCTGGCCGACGCGCTGGGCGTGGGCCGGCTGTCGGGCGAGCCACAGCCGGTCAGCCCCGAGGCGTGCCGCACGCTGGGCGTGGCCAAGGACGGCCTGCTGTGGGCGGTGCGCCTCGACACCCAGCGCGCGTTCGCGTCGCTGGTCGAGGAGCAGGTGAGCGACCCGGAGATGCGGCGGCGCATCTTCGCCAACGGCATCTACCGCCAGATCACCAGCACGCTGTCGGGGTCGCAGGAGTACGCGGCGACGCTGGCCCTTTACGATCTGAACCGGCAGAAGAAGTTCGACCTGATCGTGCTGGACACGCCGCCCACGGCCAACGCCCTGGAGTTTCTGGAGGCCCCGCGCCGCATCGCCGACGCGGTCTCCAGCCCGGCCCTGCAGTGGTTCGCCCGGCCGCCCGAGAAGATGGGACGCTTTTCGTTGCAGCGGCTGCGTTCGGGCGGGGCCATGGTGATCCGACGCATGGGCAAGTTCGTGGGCAGCCAGTTCCTGGACGACATCGGCGCGTTCCTGGTCGACTTCAACCAGGTGCTGGGGGGATTTCAGGTGCGGGCGCAGCAGATCGATCAGCTGCTGCGGGGCGAGCGGGTGTCGTTCCTGCTGGTGCTGGCGCCGGAGCTGCCGGCCATCGAGGAGGCGCTGTATTTTCACAACCGGTTGCGCGAGGCGGGGCTGCCGCTGGGTGGGTTCATCGCCAACCGGGTGCATCCGGCGCCGGGGCTGACGGACGCGCGCGCGCTGGCCGAGCGGCTGGCGGCGCAGCCGGGGCTGGTGGGGTGGCCGCGCGCCGACATCGATCGGGCGGCCGATCGTCTGGCCGGCGAGGCGGCGCGGGCGCAGGCCCTGTGCCAGGCCGAGCGCAAGGAGCTGGGACGGCTGGCCCGCGAGGCGCCCGGCATCGGCGTCACGGAGATTCCCCTGCTGGATCACGACATCGAGAATCTGGCCGAGCTGCGGGTCATCGGCGACACGCTGGCTGGCCCGGCCGAAGCGGCCGGTTTGGTGTAAATACACCGACAGGTTTTCCCCCATGACCCAGCCAGTTGTCTCAACGCCGCTCTCGCGGCTGGTGGCGCCCGACCGCCGCAGCGCCGCCGAGGTCCTGCGCGAGATCGAGCATCACCTGCCGGCGTCGCGCGTGGTCGAGGTGTACGGCGCGTCGGGCTCGCTGGGACCGGCCCTGGCGGCCCACCTGGCGGTGCGGCGAGGACAGCGGGGCGGCCCCTTGGTTTACCTGGTGGCCGACGAGGACACCGCCGAGGCGCGCGTCGATGATTTGGGATTCTTCCTGCCGGCCGGCAGCGCCAGCGACGATCCCCTGGCGCCGCCGCCGGTGCTGCAGCTGCCGGCGCCCGATGCCTCGCCCTACGCCGAGATGCAGCCCGATCGGCGCAGCATCCTGCGCCGCATGGCCCTGCTGTTCCGTCTGTCGCAGGGGTTCGCCCCCACGGTGCTGGTGGCGTCGTCGTCGTCGCTGTTCCGGCGCGTGGTGCCGCGCGGGCCGTTCGACAAGCTGTGCGACGTGATCGAGGCGGGGTCGCCGCTGGATCGCGAGGCGACGCAGAAGATGCTGCTGCGCGCCGGATTCTCCCGGTCGGCGGTGGTGGAGGATCCGGGCACCTTCGCCGTGCGCGGCGCGGTCATCGACGTCTTCCCGCCGGTGTACCGACACCCGGTGCGCATCGAGCTGTTCGGCGACGACGTCGAGTCGATCCGCCTTTACGACGCCGCCACGCAGCGGACGCTGCGCCCGCTCGAGACGCTGTTCATTCACCCGGTGCGCGAGACCATCCGCACGGAGGGTTCTGACCCGCGCGCCAAGCTGCTGGCGGCGGCCGACGCCGCCACCTACCCGTCGTCGAAGACGCGTCTGCTGCTGGAGCAGATCGACGAGGGCGAGATGTTTTTTGGCATCGAGGCGCTGGCGCCGGCCTTTCACGCGCGCATGGTGCCGTTCTTTGAATACCTGCCGCCGGACGCGCTGTTCGTGGTGGAAGATCCAGAGGCGGTGCGGGACGAGGCGCGCCGCCACGCCTCCAAGCTGCGGGAGAGTGCGGCCACGCGCCGGCACGAGCACCGCCTGGCCCTGGACGCCGCCGAGTTCGTCATGCTGGAGGACGAGGCGCAGGCGGCCCTGGCCGGAAGGGCGCGCGTCGAGCTGCGGGCCGTGGAGATCGAAAATTCCCAGGGGGCGGATGAGACGACGGCGGCGCCGCGGGTGCGGCTGGTGAGCGAATCAAACACCACGCTGCGCGCCGAGCTGCAGCGGGCGCGCGCCGACGCCCCGACGGAAGAAGACATCGGCAAGCCGCTGCGCGATCGCCTGAAGTCGTGGCTGGGCGAGGGGCAGCGGGTGCGGCTGGTGGCGCCCAACCGCACCCACGCCGATCGGCTGGCCGGCGTGCTGTCGGCCTGGGGCCTGGCCCCGCAGGTGGTGAAGACCGGCGGCGCCGACATTCTGGATCTGCTGGCGTCGGGTCGCGACGCGGCCGGGGCGGCGTCGGGCGTGCCGCCGCTGGCGCTGATGCACGGGTCGCTGCAGCGCGGTTTTCGCCTGCCAGCCGATCGCCTGGTGCTGGTCGCCGAGGAGGAGATCTTCGGCGCCCGATCGCACCGCGAGGCGCGCGCGCCCAGCGGGCCGGGCCTGGGCGAGCTGGGCGAGATCGCCGAGGGCGACGCCGTCGTGCACGACGAGCACGGCATCGGTCGTTACCGCGGCCTGAAGAAGCTGGAGGTGCGCGGCGTCTTTCAGGACTTCATGCACCTGGAGTACGACGGGGGCGCCGTCTATGTCCCGGTCTATCGCATCAGCATGGTCCACCGTTACAGCGGCGGTGAGACCGATGGCGTTCGGCTCGATAAACTGGGCGGCAAGACCTGGCTGGAAAAGCGCCGGCGCGTGTCCGCCGAGGCGCGCAAGATCGCCGAGGAGCTGCTGCAGCTGTACGCGCAGCGGGCAGCCCTGTCCGGGCACTCCTTCCCCGCGCCCGACGCCGTCTTCCGCGAGTTCGAGGAGACGTTCCCCTTCGACGAGACGCCCGATCAGGCGCGCGCCATCGAGACCGTGCTGACCGACATGCAGAACGGGGTCCCCATGGATCGCCTGATCTGCGGCGACGTCGGTTACGGCAAGACCGAGGTGGCGCTGCGGGCGGCGCTGCTGGCGGTGCTGGGCGGCAAGCAGGTGGCGGTGCTGGCCCCGACCACCGTGCTGGCCGAACAGCACTTCGTCACGTTCTCGGAGCGGCTGGCCGAATTTCCGGTCAAGGTGGCGGCCCTGTCCCGCTTTCGCGCCAAGCCGGAGCAGCAGCAGACCATCGCCGCGCTGGCCGAGGGGAAGATGGACATCCTGGTGGGGACACACCGGATCCTCTCCAAGGACGTGCGCTTCAAAGATCTGGGCCTGGTGGTCATCGACGAGGAGCAGCGCTTCGGCGTCACGCACAAGGAGCGGTTGAAAGAGCTGCGCACGCAGGTCGACGTGCTGACGCTGACGGCGACGCCCATCCCGCGCACGTTGCAGATGGCCATGGGCGGCCTGCGCGAGATCTCCATCATCGCCACCCCGCCCGCCGATCGTCTGGCCATCCGCACCTTCGTGTGCCGGTTCGATCCGGAGATCCTGGGCGACGCCATCCGCAAGGAGCTGGCCCGGGGCGGGCAGATCTTCTTCGTGCACAACCGCGTCGAGGACATCGCCGAGTGGGCGGGGAAGGTGCGCGACATCTCGCCGCCCGAGGCGCGCATCGCCATCGGCCACGGCCAGATGGCGGAGGGCGAGCTGGAGAAGGTGATGGTCGACTTCGTCGACGGGCGGTTCGACATCCTGGTCTGCACGACGATCATCGAGGCCGGCCTGGACATCCCGCGCGCCAACACCATGATCGTCCACCGCGCCGATCGCTTTGGGCTGGCCCAGCTGTACCAGCTGCGGGGACGCATCGGCCGTTCGCGCGAGCGGGCCTTCTGTTACCTGGTGGTGCCCGAGGAGACGCGCATGACCCCCGAGGCCAAGCAGCGGCTGGCGGTGTTGCAGCGATTCACCGAGCTGGGGGCCGGGTTCCAGGTGGCCACCCACGACCTGGAGATCCGCGGCGCCGGCGAGCTGCTGGGCGAAAAGCAGCACGGTTCGGTGGCGGCGGTGGGCTTCGAGACCTACGCGAAGATCCTGGAGGAGGCCGTCGCCGAGCTGAAGGGCGAGCCGATCAAGCCGGAGTTTGATCCGGAGATCACGGTCGACGTGCCGGCGTTCCTGCCCGACGACTATGTCCCCGACACCGGCCAGCGCCTGGATTTCTATCGCCGGCTGGCCCAGGCCAAGGACGAGGACGACGTGCGCGCCACGCTGGTCGAGCTGCAGGATCGCTATGGCCCGCTGCCCGACGAGGCGCGCCTGCTGGGCGAGGTGATGGTCGACAAGACGCTGGTGCGGGCGCTGGGCGCCATCGGTTACGAGCTGGGACCGACGCGCGTGGTGCTGTCGCTGGGCAGCGACACGCGGCTGGAGCCGGCGCGCGTGCTGAAGCTGGTGCAGCGAAAGGGCAGCCGCTGGAAGCTGACCCCGGATATGCGGCTGAGCTATGCGTTCGACGAGCGGGAGAAGATGGACCGCCTGACGGTGGCCCGGTCGCGGCTGCTGGACGTCAAGGGCTGCCTGGTCTAGGGACTCCGCACCGGCGAGGTTGTAGAGG
>DATLVT010000772.1:0-5827 GCA_035577105.1 Polyangia bacterium | reverse complement strand
GCGATCCTTGTCGTTGTCCGGATCGGGGCAACCGTCCTGATCCTCGAAGCCGTCCTTGTCCTCGGGGTCGTTCGGGCACAGGTCGTTGACGTCGAGGATGCCGTCCTTGTCGTTGTCCGGGTCGGGGCAGCCGTCCTCGTCCTCGAAGTCGTCGAAGTCCTCGGGATCATCCGGGCACTGATCGACGTCGTCCTTGTAGCCGTCGCCGTCGCGGTCGCCGATCGACGGTTCGAAGATGAATCCGATGAAGGCCCGTGGCGCGCCGCCACCATAGCCATTGGCCAGGCGCCAGCCGCCGCCCACCTCGAAGAACGAGTTGCGCGCCAGGTACAGCTTGATGCCGGCGATGGCCTCGGCGCCCGGCGCCAGGTTGCTCTGCGTGCCGTCGGCGGCGATCTTCTTCGAGCCGAGGCCGTAGAACCCGTAGACCTCGCCCACGACGTCGAACTTCTGCGGGACGATGCCGTACGAGATGCCCAGGCCGCCGACGACCTCCTGCTTGGCCAGCACTCCCTGGCGCGTGTTGGTCATCGCCACCGCGCCGGGCGTGAACGTCCGCGCCGACGTGTACATGGCGCCGTCGTCGACGAACGTGGTGTTCTTGCGCAGGCGCATCCCGCCGTTGAGGGCGACCCGGAAACGGCCGAGATAACCGACCTCGCTGTCGGCGACGACGGTGGGCTGGAAGGTGAGGTTTCCTTCGCCCATGAAGGCGTTCTTGTCGCCGGTGGGCAGCACCACGCTGGGGATCAGGGCCAGGCCGAAGCCACCGCGCGTGGCATTGAGGAGACGGATCTTGGGGTGCAGCGTGATGTCGCCCAGCCCCTGCCGGGTGAAAGCATAGTCGCTGGTGGAGGTGGTGCCGTTGCCGGGATCCGTCGGGTCACCTTTTCCGGACAGCACGGTCAGCGGAATGACGATGCCCAGTTCCAGGCCGAAGTGCCCGGGCTTGGTGAAGCCGATGGCGCCCTGGAACGACGGCGTGATCAGGTTGGTCACGGTGAAGGCGTTCTTCTGCGCCGGCGTGCCCAGGGACATGTCGCCTTCGAAACGCAGCGGCTTGCGCGCGTACGTCGTCACCAGGCCGAAGGAAAAATCCCACTGGCCCAGGACGCCCGAGGAATTGAGGGTGATGAAGCCCTTCGAATCCATGGCGGGACGAAAGATCTGCAGGTCCAGCGGCGCGGTCTTGATCTGTGCTTGCGCGGCCGGAGCCAGGCCCAGCAGCAAGAGCAAAAGTATCGGCAGCGAGACGATCAACGAACGTGTGCGGCCGGGGCGAACCGACATCGAGACCTCCGTGAGAGCCTGAGAGAGCGCAAGTCGTTGAAAGCTCCGGCCAAAGTGGACGGAAAAATCGAGGGCCATTTATATCAGCGTCGAGATCAACGTCAAAGCAGTATCCTGGCCGCCGTGATTCTATGTGGGAGTTCTCTGCGTCCGCCCAGCGACCGGGGCGTCGACCCGATCGTGCGATTGGCATCGGAGTCTGGCTTTGCCGGCATCGGCATTGGCCGCGGCTGTTTTCTCCCGACCGCCAGTGCGCTCTTGTCGTCGGCGTTGCGGGCGGGTCTGGGCCCCGGGGTCCTGGCCGCGCCGCTGGGCGAGCAGCCGCTGCCGCCTGGCAAGCGTCACCCGCGCCTGGGCGCCGAGACGCCCGATGAACGCGCCGCCGCCATCGCGCTGACCGTGCGCAGCCTGGAGCTGGCCGGCGGGGTGGGGATGTCGGCGGTGGCCCTGGACTTCGCCCCGGTCGCCTTGCATTCGCCCATGGCGCCGGTGGCCCGCCGCTTCGCCACCCGCGAACTGGAAGAGGACGACCTGGACGAAGGTCCGCTGGGGGCGGCCCTGCGCGAGCGCCGCCGCCTGGGCAATGCGCTCCTCGACGCCTGCCGCTGGTCGCTGGAGGCCTTGCTGCCGCACGCCGAGCGCCGTGGGCTGACGCTGGCCATGGAGCTGGGTCCCACGCCGTGGGGCGTGCCCAGCCCGCGGGAGGCGATGGAGCTGATCGCGCTGTTCGGGGGAGCGGCCATCGGCGTCGCCTTCGACCCGGCCAAGCTGATGGTGATGCGGGCGCTGGGGCTGCCGCTCAGCGACGCGCGCGTGGCCGCGCTGCGAAAGGTGGCCACGCTGGTGGTGGAGAACGACGCGGTGGGGGTCGACGTCGGTTACCTGCCCGGCCTGGGCGAACGCGACGACGATCTGGCCGGCGGGGGCGACGGATTCAACAAGAACATCCCCGTCATCGTGGTCGGTCCGCCCGACACCACCGACGAGGAGGCAGCCGCCGCGGCGGCCCTGGCGCGCCGCCGTTACGAGTGAACCGGGTTGACGCCCGAGAGGATGCCGCTCAGTTCCTTGGCGATGCCCGACTTGATGGCGTTCGCCAGCGGGGTCAGCAGAAATCCCAGGTTCAGATCGATGTGCACGCGGGCGGGCTCGATGGCCAGGTGCGCGTCCAGGCCCTTGCGTGAGACGACCAGCTCGTGGTCGCCCTTCCAGGTGCAGGTGGCGCCGTATTCGTTCTCCAGCTTGGGCGTGGCGCGGGCGATGCGGGCGCGCGCTTCTTCGGCGGACAGCGCGTGGGGAACATCAACTTCGAATTTGGGCATCGACGTTGTCTAGCTATAACTCGGATTGATGTCCAGTGGGGCGGCGACCCTGTCAGGGCGCCGCGGCAGGGGCGGGCGGTGTGGCCACTCCGGTGGGGGTGGCGGGGTCGAACATCAGGCGGGAGACCTCGAACTGGTTCATGCACAGGCGGATCAGCGTCCCCTCGCCGGACAGCAACGGTTCGCGCTGCAGCAGGTGATAGGTGCGCAGGCCTTCGCGGGTGGGCGGCTCACCGTGGGCCTTCTTGCCGGGGATGCCGCTGACCACGATGATCTTCTCTCCGGGCTGCAGCATGAAGCCGGGGTCGATCATCCCCAGCAGCGAACCGCGCTTGCCTTTGCGCGTGGCAATGACCTGCAGGCCGCCCGTGCTGATCGACGTCGCCCCGGTGTTTTCCAGGACGAACCACTCCTCGTTGATTTTTTTTCGGTCGGGGGCGGGATGCGCTTCGCGAAAGACAAGAGCCATGGTGTTGGTCAGACCTCCAGAATTTCTGCTTCTTTTTTGGTGACGATCTCGTCGATCTTCGTCACCGACTTGTCCGTGGTGTCTTGCACCGTCTTGAGACCGCGACGCTCGTCGTCCTCGGTGATGGTGCCGTCCTTGAGGAATTCCTTCAGCATCTCGTTGGCGTCGCGGCGCGCGCCGCGCAGGGCCACCTTGGCCTCCTCGGCCATCTTCTTGACCACCTTGACCAGCTCCTGGCGGCGCTCTTGCGTCAGGGCCGGCGACGGCAGCCGCACCAGCTCGCCGTCGGATTGCGGGTTCAAACCCAGCTGGGCGGCGCGGATCGCTTTTTCGATCTCCGGGATCAGCGACCGCTCCCAGGGCTTGATGGTGATGAGGCGTGCATCGGCCACGTTCAGCGAGGCCACCTGGTTCAGCGGCGTCGGCGTGCCGTAGTAGTCGACGCGCACCCCGTCGAGAATGCCCAGGTTGGCGCGCCCCGTGCGCACCTTGGCCAGCTCGCGTTTGAAACCGTCGATTGCTTTATCCAGATCGCCCTGCAGGCTCTTGATTACGTCGTTGAGCATCGGTCTCCTCCCGTCGGCGCGTAGACAATAACATGGCCTAGGTGGCTTCTCCGCGGGCCTGCCGTCGCTCTTCGAGGACCATCGTCCCCAGCGGTTCGCCCAGCAGGACGCGCCGGATGTTTCCGGGTTGGGTCATGTTGAAGACGAGAATGGGCAGGTTGTTGTCACGGCAGAGCGAGATGGCCGTCGAATCCATCACGCCCAGGTTGCGGTTCAGGACGTCCAGGTACGAGAGCCGACGGAACATGCGGGCGTCCTTGTGCTTGGCCGGATCCTTGTCGTATACGCCGTCGACCTTGGTCGCCTTCATGACGATGTCGGCGCCGATCTCCATGGCCCGCAGCGAGGCCGCCGTGTCGGTGGTGAAGAACGGGTTGCCGGTGCCGGCCGCGAAGATGACAAAGCGCCCTTTCTCCAGGTGACGGATGGCCCGACGGCGGATGTACGGCTCGGCCAGCCGTTCCATCTCGATCGCCGACAGCACCCGCGTGTGCGAGCCGCGCGATTCAAGCGCGTCCTGCAAGGCCAGCGAGTTGATCACCGTGGCCAGCATGCCCATGTAGTCGGCGTGGGCCCGATCCATCCCACGCGAGCTGGCGGCGATGCCGCGAAAGATGTTGCCGCCGCCGATGACCAGGGCGATCTCGACGCCCAGGCTGTGCACGTCGATCAGCTCGTCGGCGATCTGGGCCAGGGTCGCCGGATCGATGCCGAAGTTGCCGGGACCCATCAGGGCCTCACCCGACAGCTTCAGCAGGATTCGTCGGTACTTAACCCCCGGCGCCAGCGGCCGCTTTTCGTCGGTGACCGTCGGTTCAGCGGTGGTGGCCGGGCTGGGCAGCGTCGCGGCGGCGCCGGTGCGGGTGATCTCCGGCGCCATTGGCGTCACAGGGGTCTTGCTTCGGTTGTTGCCCTTGCCCTTGATGGTGGCCATCGCCTTGCCTGCTGGCTTCAGGCCTGACCCGACTGTTTCTTGACCTCGCTGACGAAATCGTCGGCGCGCTTTTCCAGTCCTTCACCCACCTCGAAGCGGTTGAAGCGACGGACGCGCACGTTCTCGCCGGTCTTCGCCACCAGATCGGTCTGCAGCGTGCGGATGTCCTTCTTGCCTTCCGGATCCTTCACCCAGATCTGATCCATGAGACAGATCTCCTTGGCCCACTTGGCCATCTGTCCCTCGACGATCTTGGGAATCACCGCGTCCGGCTTGCCCGACTTCTTGGCCAGCTCCTGGCGAATGGCGCGCTCTTTCTCCATCACGTCAGCCGGGATCTCTTCCTGCGACAGATACTGCGGGCTCATGGCCGCCACTTGCATGGCCACCTCGCGGGCAAACTGCTGGAAGTCCGGATTGCGCGCCACGAAGTCCGTCTCGCAGTTGACCTCGACCAGCACGCCGATGCGCGTGCCGTGCAGGTAACTGACCACGGTCCCCTCGGAGGCGATGCGCGTGGCCTTCTTGGCCGCCGACGCGATCCCTTTCTTGCGCAGGTACTCGATGGCCTTCTCGACGTCGGCGTCGCATTCGCTGAGCGCCTTCTTGCAATCCGCCATCCCCGCGCCCGTTCTCTCGCGCAGGTCCTTGATCATCTGTGCACTGATATCAGCCATGACACTAACCGTTCCTTTCAAACACGAAATCTCTCACCAAAAACGCGATCGCCGTTTCTCTTCCGGCGACTGAAGTGATTTATCGACGGGAGCGCGGGCTCCGCCCGCGCGGCTCACCTTGCGAGAAGCGCCGGGAGGGGCCCGCGGGGAGGGCCCTCAGGCCCTACCCGCGCTCAGGATCCTCCGGCGTGGCCGCAGCCTCCGGCACCGGCAGATCCGTGCGACGGCGCGACACCACCTCGACGCGCGGCCCTTCACCGCCCGACGAGACGCGGATGGTCTGCGGCTCGTCGCTGCCGCCGTCGCCGCGGCCGCGCTGCTGGCTGGCCCGCTCGCGTCCGACCTTCTGACCCAGCAGACAGGCCTCGGCGATCTTGCCGGCGAACAGCTTCAGCGAGCGGATGGCGTCGTCGTTGCCCGGGATCGGGTAATCGATCAGATCAGGATCGCAGTTGGTGTCGACCACCGCCACGATCGGGATCTCCAGCTTGCGCGCCTCGGTGACGGCGATGTGCTCCTTGACCACGTCGACGATGAACACCGCGCCCGGCAGCTCGGTCATGCTCTTG
>DATLVT010000771.1:0-7109 GCA_035577105.1 Polyangia bacterium | reverse complement strand
CGGCCGCTGTCTCGATGGCGAACGCAACTGCACGCACGCTGGACATCCAAGAGTAAAACAATCGACCCCGCTCAAATGGGTAACGAAGTTTCGCTGGCCTGGGTCCGAACGCCTGGCTAGCATTGAAGGCGATGCTCGGCGGCTCGCGAGGATCTCGAACCGCGCTGGCCTGCAGCGTGGTGGCGGTCTTGAGCAGCGGCGGTTGCGGCCAGGGAATCTTCACCAAGAGCCGCGGCGCGGCCGGGGGCGATGCCGGGGCAGCCGACGTGGGGGGACCCGCTGCGGACGCCGCTGTCGGTGATGCTTCGACCACGCGGTCTCTCGACATCAAGGCGGGGACGGATGGCGTCCTCCAGCTGGACCAGGGGACGGTGACGGTCCGGTCGATGTCCTTCGATGAGGAGGTGGTGCTGACCATCGCTCTGGCGGATCCGAGCATGCTCGGTCGGATCGACAAGGCCTACCGCGTCTCCCTGCAGCCGGCCGGCGTGCACTCACGCAACGCCATTCGCCTGGCCGTCAACCTGGACGCCGCCAGCGATGCCATGCATGACCAGTTCAAGCTGGGCATCTACCAGGCCCGGGTGCCGGTTGGACTGTGGACGGCGGCGGTCGGCCAGCAATACGACGCCCCCTCTCACACGGCGTGGGTCGATGTCTCCAGCCTGGACAAGGAGCCAGTGACCTTCGCGCTGCTGCGGACCTGCGCCGCTGATCGCGACTGCGACATCCGGCAGAATTGCACCTCCGCTCTCTGTCAGTGAGTGATCCGGCCGCGGCCGACAAGCGCCGGTTACCCATTCGGGGGCCCCTCCGGGTTTTCTTCAGAGGCTCGTATCGGAGGACTGCCATGACACCACCTTTGCGCTTCGTGTGTTCACTCTGGCTGACAGTTGCCACGGCGTGCGTCGCGGCGGGGTGCGGCGGCAGTGGCAGCGCCACCAGCGACGCTGGCGGCGGAGGCGGGCGCCCGGGCGGAAGCGGGGGCGTTGCCACTGGAGGCGGCGGTTCCAGCGCCAGCGGCGGCTCCAGTGGGAGCGGCCGCGGAGGTTCGGCCAGCGGCAGCGGTGGTTCGCTCAGCGGGGGCGACGGCTCCTCGCTCGGCGCCGGGGGCGGCAGCGATGCTGGCTTCGACGCGAACTTGCCGGACATCCCCGGCGGCGGCGACGCCGGTGTGATCGGCACGCGCAGCGCCGCGGGATTCTTCCATCCCGGCGTGATCGTCACACAAGGCGGACTGAACGCCATTCGCAATCGACTGGCCGCGGGCGATGCGGCGCTCAAGCAGGCGCTGGCCGCTCTTGCGCAGGACCTGACGGACGCGGCGCTGCCCGCTTGCCCGGGAGAGGACAGCGCGGGGCGATGCCACTTGCCGCCGACGCCGGCCGCACCGGCCGGCCACGTGACGGTGACCTGTGGTTCGCACTCGGCCGCGCCGGCGGGCGACACCTCGTGCGACGACGAGAAGGCGGACGCGCTGGCCGCTTACTCGCACGCCCTTCTCTGGTATCTGACCCAGGACGAAGCCGAGGGACAGAAGGCCATCGAATTTCTCGACGCCTGGAACAACGTCACCTCGCACATCGGGTACATGGCTTCGGACAACTCGCCGCTGCAGGCGGGCTGGACGGGGACGCTGTGGGCCCGGGCCGCCGAGTTGATTCGCTATACCTACGCCCAGCCTCGCTTCGCCAAGGGGTGGTCTGACAGCCAGGCGCAGGCCTTCGGCAAGATGCTGACCACCGCCATTCGGCCGTACGTCAACGTCGACATCACCAGCAGCGCCGACATTCAAAACGGCAACTGGGAGGCCAGCGAGGCCGACGCCTTCATGCAGATCTCCGTGTACAACGACAACCTGGCCGACTACACGCTGGCGGCAAAGAACGCGCTGGCCGCCATGAAGTACTACGTCTATCTCCAGGCCGACGGAGCGACGCCGACCGCCGGCAAGGACGTCGTTGTCTGCAAGAAGAACGGGAAGAAGACCTCCGGGTGCGGGGTCGACTATTGGTGGGGCATCGCCACGGCGACCGGGCTGCTGGACGGGACGTCGCAAGAGACCTGTCGCGACCTGGAGCACGTGCAGTACGGCCTGGGCGCGTTTGCCAACGCCGCGGAGACCGCCGCCATCCAGCAGATCCCCGGCGTCGATCTTTACGGCGACACCACCGTCAACTATGGCCAGCGCCTGTTTGCCGCTTTCGAGTTTCACGCCGGCATCCTCAAGGGCCGCAGCAACTTCAGCGGCGACGGCACCACCAACCCGGACGTGAGCCTCATTTCGGCCCCCAGCCTGGCCTATACGTGTGACGGCTTGAACGGCTTCACGATGATGGCGACGACCTCCTCGGTCGCCAGGATCGCTCCCGTCGACTTCGGTTCGATGCGGCGGTCCAACTATCCGGTGCAGCCGACCTGGGACCTGGCGTTCAACCACTTCGTCAACGTCGAGAACAAACCGATGCCGAACACCCAGGCGCTGCTGGTGCCGGCCGGCGCCTTCAAGGGAAATCGTCCGACCCTGGCCTCGCATCCCCTGGCCTGGGAGACCCTGACCAAGCTGGGCACCGGCAAGATCGGCTTTCCGCCCTAGCGGCAGGCGACGGCGCCGCCGGACCGTTCACCGCAGAGCGTTCCAGGCATGGGCCACGTCGGCCGTCAGATCCCCGCAGAGGCGACGAACCACGGTCTCCCCGATGCCCAGCTGGTAGCAGCAACGATCGAACTGATCTTCGAGTCGCGGCCGCTCGGCATGTGGCGGCTGGGTCCAGGTCGGATCGTCGAATCCGACCATGCGCGCCGCCATGTTTCCGCCCAGAACGGTGGCGCACCAGAAGGGCTCGTCGAACACGGGCGGTATCTCTGCGTGGTGGGTGCCGACCGAACGAGCCAGGTCGGCGGACAGCCCCCAGGCATCGACCAGGCCTTGCCCAAGCCGGGCGTGGTTGGTGACCAGGAGGGAGAGCGGCGCCTCCGCGGTCTCGTCGACAGCCGTCCCGGGCTGTTCCGCCAGGCGCCACAGCAGGAACGTCGCTCCGACGTCCATCAACAGGCCGCTCACGCAGCAGCGGTCGGGATCCAGGGTGATCTCGGGCCCGGTGACCTCGGCGACGGCGCGCATGGCAAGGGCCCTGGCGATCGAGAAATGCCAGATTCGTTCCTGCCAGCTTCGCAGGGTGGGGATCCCGGCGTGGCAGATGTCCCGCAGGGCCAGCACCTCGGCCACGGCCAGCATCTGGGCCGCTCCCAGCCGCTGGGCGACGGCGCCGAGCTCCTGCACGAAGTTGTCGGGCGATCGTGAGTCGGCGCTGGCCAGCACCATCAGCGCGCGTATCAGACGATCGTCCGGGGAGACCGCGCTGATGATTGATTCCAGCGACGGGTGGTCTTCGCGGACCATTCGACGCAGGGAGAGCAGCGTCGCCGGCGCCGCCGCCATGAAGGTGGCGGTCCAGGGATGGACCTCGGCGATGGCAGCCCTGCCGGCTTCACGCCCCGGTGTTCCCTGCGGCGACGACAGCTTTTCAAGAGCGGTCGGATCGAGCGCCTGGTGAAGGGCGATGGCCCGGCTCAACGCTGACGCCAGCTCGGTCGTCTTCCACGGCTTCCTGAGGTAATCGATGGCGCCGTTCCGGACGGCGTCGATGACGTCGTCCATCTGGCCGTGCCCGCTCATGACGATGACGCTGGCCTGGCTTCCCATCGCCGGCAGCCGGCGTAACACCGCATAGCCGTCCAGGCCGGGCATCCGGAGGTCCAGAAAGATCACGGCCGGGCAGGAGGAGGCGGCGATCTCCAGCGCCCGGTTTCCATCCTCCGCCAGCAGAACGTCGCATCCCAGCCGGCGAAGGTTCTGCTCCAGCGCTCGACGGATCAGCAGATCATCGTCGACCACCAGGGCCAGCGGTCGCTCGGGGGGAGCGATGCTGTCCATCAAGACCTCGAGAGGGGGAATCTCATTTGGCTCGCATCAACAAGCTCTTCAGGCTGGGAAGATCGGGCGTTCGTTCCTTGGGGCCAGCGACTCCGATACCGCATCACCTTCGACCAGCAGCAGGCCGAACCCCAGGGCGGAGAGCTTGTTCCGGAACGCCGCCGGATCCCAGCGATTGTGCAGCTCGATCCCAACAATCCGAGGTTTGGTCCGGAATCGGCCTGCCTGATAGGCGACCACGTCGACCAGGGTCACCCCGGGTGGGATCTCCCTGTACTCACCAAAACCCATGACGCCCAGCCAGCGGACTATCGGCGCCGGAAGATCTTCTTGGTGTCCGGTTCCGTGAAGAAACCAAAATCCACAACGACGGCTGACCTTCCTCTTGGGGCCCTAGACTTCCCAGGCGCCCTGGGCCGTCTTTGCCGGCTGGGGCGGGAACTTTCTGGCGTTCTTGGCCGCCTCGATGTCGGCCAGCCATTTTTCAACCAGCGGAACGAACGACGTGCCCGAGTTGTTCTCCGGCAGCGGGTCAAAGACATAAACGTAGCCGGTTGTCTTTTGATAGATGACCTGGAAATCACCCCATTCTCTGACTTTTAGACGGGCCAGGATCTTTTTCAGATCGCTGACGGTGGTGGCAAGAGTGGCCGGCAGGACAGACTCATTGACGATGAAGTCCTTGGCGAAATCGGCCTTGTTCTTCAGCTTGTCCATTTCCTGATAGGGCAAGAACTGTTGCAAGAAGGCCGGATAGGTCTTGGTGTCCCCGGTGTCCGCGTTGGACAGGGTCAACTTGAACAGGATCTCGCCCTCCAGCCCCGTCATGAAGGGCTCCGGCACGCGCAGCCCCGCCTCGGCCAGCTCTTTCAGGGTCTTGATTTCGCCCTGCATGTCCTTCTCGGCGGCGGGAGAATCGCCGGCCAGCGCCAGCACCCAGTCTTCTGTTTCCACCCGCACCACCCGCTTCATCGACCCGCTGCCCAGGGTCTTGAACTTGATCTCCCGATTGCCGGGCCAGGTGGTCAGTGTGATCTTTTTTGATTTACCGAAGGCGCCGGTAATTTCCAGATCGTATCCGCTGGCTGCCAGGAGCACCTGCCGAAGAGCTCTCCAGTCCATGTTTGCCCTCTGTCGTGTTGGGAGACACCACCGAAGGAGCGGTCGGGACTGACCGGTCCATTTCGGGTCGCATCACAATGCGCCTCCAGCGGCTTTGGATCAACGAGCATCGTTCATCGTCGCCGCCGGATGGGCGGCCCGTCGATGGAACGATCCTTGCTGTTCACAGCGCGCATGCAGTCCGGGGGCGCATCGACAGCAACCACACTGGCTTGCCTGCTGACGGTCGCTTCGGGCTGTTACTCGACGCAAACCGCGGCGCTGGGCGGGCTGGTCGCCTTGCCCAGGGGCGACAGCGGCCGTGAAATTGTGGTGAGACAGGGCGTGCCGGGCGTTCACATGGGCCCGCGCTCCTGGGTCCGCTTTCGACGCGACGACGGAACGCGCACCCGCTGGGTTCAGGCCGGCACCCTGTTCGTCAGCGAACAGGCCATCGTCGTTCCCGGGCGCCCTGTCCTGACCGGGGCGCTGCCCGAGCCCACAGAGCGCCTGAACTGGCGAGCGATCCAGTCGATCGAAGTCAACGACGTCGATCTGGCAAGGAGCGCTGGCGGGCTGGTGGGAGGAACGGGGTTGGTCGTCCTGGCCATCACCGCAGACGCCGTCCTGATGCTGGCCGTGGCGTCGGTCACTGGACATGGCGGGGGAGAGGGCCCTTTCACGCGCGGGGTCACCGAACTGGTCAGCGACCAGGTCCTGAAACGCCCCGAAAATGATCCGCCGGTCAACCCATGGCGGGCGCCACCGTCTCCGAGACTCGCTCCCGTCGAGCCGCTGGTCTCCAGGCCACTGTTCGCGCCGTCGGCGTGGCGCCGTGATCTGTTTCTGTTCACCGTCGGCAGTGAGGTGGGCCTGGCGTCGGGGACGTCGTCCGGCGCCGTGGGCGCGATCGCGGTCGGCGTGCGCTTTGTCCACGTTGTGGAGGTCGCGGCAGGGGTTCGCGGTTTGCCACAGCCCACCTTCGGGCGGCAGCGCTTTTCCAGCGTCGCCAGCGAGCCGTTTGTTCGCGCCGGCCTGCACCTTGATCTCGATGCTGCCCGCCGGTGCGCGCTGGTGGTGGGCGGGGAGGCGGGCTACCTCGACAGGGCGGCCCAGTTGCGTCTGGTCTACGGATTCCGCCTGCGGCCCACCGACAGCTTGCAGGTGGGATTTTATCCGTGGAATCCGGTGAAGGCCGTCGGCCCGGCCGCCAGCAGTCAGCCGCCCGTGGCCGCGCACGTCAGCCTGATGGAGGTGTCCTGGCTGTTCTGATCGTCGAATTCTCGGTCCGAGCGCGTTGTCTCACGCCCATTTCCAGGCCTCTCTTGCGGCTCATTCGCCACAATGTTCCGGCCTGCCCTTGTTCCATCCCCAGGCATCCCCACGATGTGGTGGGCGCTGAGCCTGAAAGGCAATGGAGACACGATGATTTCGAAACCAAAATTCACGCTCCGCAATTCTCTGAGAGGGATTTTTCCTGTTTTCGGTTTCATCGTTCTGACAGTCACGATGGGTGCAACCGACGCGTGGGCCAAAGGCAACGCGCTGGGTGCCGGCGCTGCCTCCCTTGCATCAACGCCACCGACGTCGCCGCCGCCTCCGCGGCCGGGCCAGACCGAGACGACTCCGCCCTCGACGGCCTTGCCGGTCTCTCCTGGCTCCGTGGGCGAGGCCTATGCCGCCCGCGAAGCGGCCGCCAGTGGCCTGGAATCATTCAAGGGTGGCGACATCGTCGTCATCGGCAGCGGCGGTCTGATTCTCATTCTGTTGATCATCCTGATTATTGTTTTGATCTAGATGAACCGTCACCCGGCGCTGGCGGTGTGGCTGCGACAGGCCGCTGTCCTGCTGAGCGTCGGGGTTGCGGGTTGTTATCAAGGCTCGGCGCGCTCGGTGTCGTTGCAGGAGATTGCCAGGCAACCGGGATGGCTGGTGGTCGATGGCGTGACCCTTGTCAGGCAGGATGGAGCCCATGACTGTGGGCCGGCCGCCCTGGCGATGGTGCTGGCTCGGTGGGGTATCGCGTCTTCCGAGCCGGAAATTCGGGAAGCCCTGGCGGCCAAGGCGACCG
>DATLVT010000770.1:0-3659 GCA_035577105.1 Polyangia bacterium | reverse complement strand
GCCGTGGTGGTGCACCTGGGTACCAACGACTTTGCCGCCGGGGATCCGGGCGGGCCGTTCCTGCAGGCATATGTCGACTTCGTGCGCGACGTGCACACCCGCTATGCGAACGCCCGCATCTACTGTGCGGTCAGCCCGATGCTGTCCGGGACCAAACGCACCATGCTGACGGACTACCTGAACCAGGTGATCGCCATGCGCGCGGCCGCCGGCGATCACAGCCTGGCGCTGATAACATTCGCGCCGCCCGACGCGAACACCGGCTGGGGCTGCGGCCATCCCAACGCCGCCACGCACGTCATCATGGCCAATCTGTTGACCCGGACGCTGAAGACAGATCTCGGATGGTAACGGCGTGGGAGCGCGTCCGACGCTGCCGCCGCGCTGGTGCAGGACGGTGGCGCCGCTGATCGATTCGGCCAGCCGATCCATAACGGGTCGCGTGAGGTTGCTTCCTTTTGCTTTCGGGCCAGGGTAGCGTTTCGTATGTTCGGCTGGTATGTCCCGCGAGCGCAGGCGACGGTGATCGTCGGTGTGTTCGCATTGGCCGCTGCCGGGTGCGGGGATTCAACGCCGGCCCGTGACGCGACGGCGGGGGCCGAGGTGGAGGGCGGGGCGGACGACAAGTCGTCCGGGGATTCCAGCGGCCAGGTCGATGGCAGGTCCGACGACCAGACAACGCCGGTCGATGCAAACGACGCCGCAAACGACGCCGACGCCAGCGCCGACGTCGTCGTCGATGCCGCCGCCGATGCGTCGATTGCCGACCGCTCCGACGACGGTGCCTCCGCCGACGGCCTGCCCTCGTTCCCCAGGACCGGCCTGCCGCTTCCCGACGGCGTACGGCCGCCGCAAAAGCTGCTGGGCGAAGCCGCCACGCTGACCGGCGGCCGGTCGATCAGCAGCTGCTCGCATCAAGACCCGGGCTCCGGCGACGGTCACCGCTGGTGCGCGTTCAGCGTGCCGGCGGCCGAGGCCATGGCCACCGAGCTGTGGGTCATCGACGTCACCCTGGCGGCCAGCGGGTCGATCCCGACCTGCGACGGCAGCAGCCCGTCATGCCTGCGCCTGACCACCAACCTGTGGACCGAGTTTCCCTTGATCGGCCCGGGGCATCCTTACGCCCAGGCCTTCGACGGCGACACGCTGATCTTCTACGCCGACGCGATCTCCGGGCACGAACAGGTGCATCGCGGGCCCGTCTATGCCTGGCGTCCTGGCTGGACGGCGGCCCGCAAGCTCACCTCCGACCAGGGCCTTCTGTGCAACGGAAGTGAACACGCCGCCGTCGCCATCTGCATGGACGACCTGCGGGGCGATCCGGTCAAGCCCGACAGCTTCCAGCTGCGCGCGGGGACGCTGGCCGATCAAACCGGCGGCGCGCTGCCGCTGGTGGGGCAGATCCAGCCCGTGGATCGCTCCGGCCACTCGTCGTGGCAGGCTGGTTTTTCCCGGGCCGGTGACGTGCTGGCTGTCTCCAGTCCGGATCCGCAGTCCGGGTTGCCCGTTCTCAGCGTCGTGGCCACCGGCGCCATCGGTGTGACGCCGCCGTCCCCGATCATCACCGATGCTTCCTCGTGGGCGCTGTCGGACGACGGGCACCGCGTCTATTTCTATGGCGGGGACCTCCCCGACAGCGAGCTGCACGAGCTGTTCGTGGCGAATTTTCCCGACGGTACGGGGGCCACCCCGCTGGCGTCCAGCGTTCAGGACTACGAGGTCCTGGGTGACGGCGCCCTCGATCGGGGGCTGGTCTACCTGACCGAACTCGACGCCAGCACGCGCCAGGCGGCCTTCGTGCTGATGCCCGACGCGGGGACGCCGGCCCATACCCAGACGCTGTTCAGCTATCGCGGTTTTCTGGAGGGCGTGCGCCTTTCCCGCGATCAGCGCAACACGGTGTGGCTGAGCGGTGGCTTTGTCGCCACCGCCGTGCACAACGACACGCTGGACACCTGCACGCTCAACACGGGCAGCAACGCCGCCTTCGAACTGCAGATCCTGGACAACGCCGGCCTGGTGTTCTGGACCGAGGACGCCAACGACGATCTCTACGGGCGCGACGCCTATGTGACCACGCCGGCGTCGTGCACGCCCAAGCAACGGTTCGCCCGCGGCATGTACTGGTACACGCCGGTCGGCGACCGGGGCCTGGTCTTCGGCGACGAGCTGGGCAGTTTTGATCGCACGGTGACGATGAAGTACGCCGGGGCGGCCAGCGACGACAGCGGCTGGCGCCTCAAGGAACCGGTCCGCATCGACGAGCAGGCGGATCCGGAGTTCATCGCGCTGGACGTGACGGCGACCCTGGTCCTGTACGTGAAACAGCACGGAGACGCCGCCACCAACGGCACCTACCTGTTCGGTCCGGTTCCGTTCTGATCAGCGCCAGCTGATCAGCGCACGATCAGATCGTCGCGGCGGTTCTTGGCGTAGGCGTCCTCGTCGCGTCCCGGATATTTCGGGCGCTGCGAGCCATAGCTGGCGGTCTTGATCCGCTTCTTGGGAACGCCCATCTGGATCAGGTAAGCCTTGGCGGCCTCGGCACGGTGCTGTCCCAGGGCCAGGTTGTACTCGACGGTGCCCAGGGCGTCGCAGTTGCCTTCGATGGCCAGCTTGGCGTCGTCGCGCTGCTTGACCTCGGTGGCCAGCTTGGCCAGGGTGTCGCGCGCGTCGTCGCGCAGGATCGCTGAATCGAAATCAAAGTAGATGGCGTCGGGCCCGTCGGCCACGGTCGCCTCCGGGGGAGTGGCCGGGGGCTCTTCCGGCGCCTCGGCCGGGCGCTTGGCGGGGGCGGGTTCGCTCTTCTCGTCGGCCGCGACCTTGGTCGGTGTCGTCTGCTGATGCGAGCAACCGACTGCCAGCGCGAAGCCAACGAGGCAACCCAGATTGCGTGACCAGGTGGATGTCATGTCGCTTCTCCTTTTCTGGACCGATAGGACGTCGGATCGACGAATACCGCAGGGCGAAACGTCAATCAACAGGATCCGAGGCCTCCGTATTTTGTCGCCGCGCGGCGCGGCAGGCCACCCTGATTCCTTGTCAGCCTGGCGTGGTCGTCAGCTCTTGACCGCGCCGGCGGTCAGCCCGCCGACCATGTACCGCTTGACCGCGAAGTAGATGGCCGCGGGCGGCAACGCATAGATGAGGCCGGTGGCCATCAGGATCTCCCAGGGGGAATCGTCGGCGGCCAGGAAGTTCCCCAGCGCCACGCCCAGGGTGATGTCGGTGTCGCGCGACAGCAGCAAGAACGCGTAAAGGTATTCGTTCCAGGCCAGCAACAGCGCGTACGTCCCCACCGCCACCAGCGAGGGCATCATCAGCGGCAGGTAGACCAGGCGGAACAGCTGCAACGTGGTGGCGCCGTCCATGCGCGCCGATTCGTCCAGCTCGTACGGCAGCTTGTCCGAGGCCTGTTTCAGCACCCAGATCGCGTACGGCGTCGCGATGGTCACCATGGCCAGGATCAGCGCCCACTGGTGGTTGATGAGACCGTAGGCGCCCATGGTCTTGTAGATGGGGATGGCCAGGAAGGCGGCCGGGATCAGATAGGTGAAGAGGGCAAAGTTCATCACGATCCGCCCACCCTTGACCTTCAGGCGGCTGATGGCGAACGCCGCCGTGGTGGCCACGAACAGGGTCAGCACGCCGGTGCTGAC
>DATLVT010000769.1:0-2062 GCA_035577105.1 Polyangia bacterium | reverse complement strand
CACGTCCAGCAACGTGGCCGGCGTCTGCGCATCCAGGCAGCGCTGACCAGGGAGGCGCACGATCAGGGGTACGTCCAGGACTGTTTCGTACAGGTGGAAGGCGTGCTCGGAGTAACCCCGCTCGTTCAGCTCCTCGCCGTGGTCGGCGGTGATGACGATGGCCGTGCGATCCCATTCGCCGCGCGCCTTGATGGCGGCGAAGAGCCGCCCCAGCTCGGCGTCGACGGCGGCCAGCTTGCGCGCATAGACAGGGCGCAGGTCGCCGCTGAATTGCGACAGCAGCTCGGCCTTGCGGGGCAGGTGCAGATCCAGATAGTGGGCGACCGTCATCCAGGGGCGGCCGTCGGTCGTGGCCTGATCCAGCTCGGCGATCATGCGGCTGGTGATCGGCTGATTGAGGGGATCGCCGCCGCCCCCCGGGACGCCGGTATATTCGGCGATCTGCCGGAGTCCCCCGAAGGAGCGGGCGCGCAGATGACCCCGATCGGCCAGCGCCGCCAGCAGCGGTCGTTCGAGGCTGGTCCAGGCCAGCGTGCCGTTGTAAAGAGCCGGCATGACCAGGTGGGTGGCCGCGCCCACGGAGCGCACGTTCTGATAGCGGCAGCCGTCCCTGGCCACGGAGGCCAGGTTGGGGTAGGCGGCGTCCATCTCCTCGCCGGGGCGAAGGTAGAGATCGCGGCGCAGGGTATCGATGCTGATCAGCAGCACGTTGAGGTCATTCGGTTGTCCGGCCACCATCACCGGTGCGGGCGGCACCGCGGGACACGAGTCGTTGCTCCAGGTCAGGTAGGTGCTGGGACGTAGATCGTGCGTCCAGGCCACCGGGGCTGTCAGCGATCCCAGCTCTGACTGCCGGCGCAGATAACCGGCGGCGCGTGACGAGGTGACCGGCGCCAGCACCAGGCACAGCGCCGCGATCAGCCCGCCCATCGACAGAGTCGTCCGGGCGATCCGCGGCGGCAGCGGTGGTGCGATGGCCAGCGTACCGGCCAGCCACGCGCCGGCGATGATGTTCCCCAGCGCCGAGACGTGCCTGGGAAACAGCGACAGGAGATTCAGATCGACCAACAGCAGGACGAACGCAAACAGAGCCGCGGAGATCAGCCCGCCCGCGATGCGCCGCGGGGGCGACCGATCGGGGCTGGCGAACCAGGCGAGTCCAGCCACGAAGGAGATGCCCAGGGCCAGCGCTGACCACAGTGAATAGTGCTGAGGGCCGTGCCACATGCCGCCCGCGGCGATGGCCGCCACGCCCAGCACGGCGGGAAGTCTGGCCAGCCAGACGCCGCCCCGTCGGGCAAGCCATGTCCACAGCAGCGCGTGCGTGCTGCGGATGATGGCGAAACCCGACACGACGATGCAGCCAAGGATGACCACGTCCGCCGGGTCCATCCGCAGACGGAAGACGTGCAGGGGAAGCAGGCTCTCGACGAGTACCGCCGCGACGAACGCCAGTTCAAGAATCCATACGCCCCGGCGCGCCGGCTGATCGGTGGGCGGCGGCGTGGACTCGTCGTTCATCACGATCAGGCTCGGGGGAGCAAGCAGGTGAAGGTCACAAGTGCCTCAAGTTACCACGAGGGCGCGCGTTTCCATGAATCCGGTTGCCCTGCGGCGCTGTTTTCGGCGGCTTCATTTTCCGTGTTCGCCGCCCGGCGCCGAGGCGTTTCCGCCGCGGGCCATGGCGGCGCCCGTCGTGCGCGTGTCGATCCAGTCAAGCAGCGCGTCTGTCTGATCCGAAGGGGGCAGAGCGGACGCGTGAGCCACCCACCAGTTGCCGGCCAGATCACGTTCGCCGCGCCCCAGGTAGGCGCGATAGACGGCAAGGCCCAGTTTGGGATCGGCGGCGGCCAGCGCCGGCGCATCGGCGGCGACCAGCGCGATCTGGCGCAGGGCGGGATCGTTGGCGGGATCCAGCAGCGGCTTCAGCGCCGACAGCGAGCTGACGGCCCGGCGCTTGATCAGCATCTGCGCGGCCAGGGTCTGCACCGAGGGGAAGGGGCGCTTGAGGAGGCGGACCAAGAATTTGGTGGCCTCTTCGGTGCGCACCCGATCAAGCTCG
>DATLVT010000768.1:0-3094 GCA_035577105.1 Polyangia bacterium | reverse complement strand
CGGGCGACGGGCCCGGCCAGGACCGTAACTTCGAAGAAGGCGGTGTGGATGGCGTCGCCGCGTTTGAACTGGACGATCAGGCGGTAGAGGCCGGGCGTCGGACAGGCGTAGGGGAAGGAGATCTCGGGCGGCAGGGTGGCGTGGTGGCCGGCGTGACCGGCGTGCGGATTGGCGGGAGTGCCCGTCGACGTCTTGCTCCCGGCACCGCCGCCACCGCCGGCGTCCATCACCGCCAGCGACGCCATGGAGACCGAGCCGCTGGGGTGGATGTGCGCGAACACCGAACGATCGCTCTTGATGAAGGCGGCGTGGCCGGCCATGCCCATGTACGGCGTGACGTCGGTGGCGGGATGGCCGACGTCGTCCTCGACCCGAAAACGAAACCAGGTGGTGCGACCGGCCAGCAATTTGCCGTCGCCGCCGCCTCCGCTTGCGGCGTCGTCCAGCCAGATCACGCGCGTGCCGTCGGGCAGGCGGGCCAGGCGACGGTCGCCAGCAGCGGCGGCGCCCAGCGCTGAACCTTCCCCCACGGCGTCATCGCTGCTGGCCAGGGCGCCGCGGGTGGCCGGCAGCGACAGAAGCGTGGTGGCGGTCTCGGCCAGCCCGGTGGCGTGAACGACGTCGGCGAACAGCTGGTACTGGCCAGCGGGCAGGGCCGGCAGCGCGTGGTGGAAACGCCCCGGCTGGGCCTGCTCGGGATGCAGGTGGGCCACCACGTCCAGCGACGGGATGCGCACGATGAACAGGTGCATCAGGTGGTCGTGATCAGGCACCAGGTCGTCCATGCGGCGCGCCTTGCCCCAGCGCGGATCAGCCAGGGTCAGCCAGAGCCCGGTGATCCCGTCGCCGTCAACCGAGGTGGCCGCCGTCAGCGTCAGCGGCCGGTAGACGCGCCCGCCATAAACGCTGGCTTCGTCGCTCCACCAGGAGGCGCCGCCCGCCACCAGGCCGGCCAGCACGCCGGCGGCAACAACCCGCGCGATGAGGCTGCGCCGGCGCCGGTCGTCGTCTGGCGGCTGCGCGGGGTCCAGATCGGCGTCGCGGACGCTGGCACCGACAATGCTGACCAGGCCCGCCAGCAGGAACACCAGCAGCGCGATCAGACCCAGGCCCAGCCCCCGCTGCATGGTCTTCGTTCGCAGCGGCAGGGCCGGCACAGGAATCGCCAGCTGACCGTCGCCGTGATCGCCTTGCACGTGGATGCGCACCTGCCAGGTGCCGGGCGCCATCAACCACATCCGTCCCACGAACCGGTGCGCGTCTCCGTCCAGGGGATGGGCGACGTCGGCGGTGGGCGGGAGGGCCGCCCCCGGTCCCTGCAGCGGCAGGGGGACGATGCTGACCAGCCGCAGGGGAGCGGACGGAGATTGCACGTCGACGATGGCCACGCCCGGGATGACCTCCGGCGGCTGGACGGTGACCAGCAGCGAATAGGGTCCCGCCATGCCTTCGAAGAAGACATCGGGGCTGCCGACGTGGGCGTGCGCGCGAGGACGACCGCCCAGGAGCGCGACGCCCACCGCGGCCGCGACGAGAGCCAACCGCCGGCGACGCATCAGCGACGAATCCGGCGCATCCAGTCGCCGCAGGCCAGCCCCGCCCAGGCGCTGATGATGCCCAGCAGGGCGACCCGCGCGGCGGCCGCCACAAAGGCCACCAGCGAATGGTCGTGGGGCAGGAACAGATAGCGAAAGTAGAAGGACGAAAGCGGCGTGTTGTAGTCGAAGTACTTGGCCCCGAAAAAATGATTGCGGGCCGCCGGCGACATCAGGAACGTGGCGAAAGGCCACTGCGCCACGAAGAACGTCGCCGCGAAGACGATGCCGCTGGCCAGCGCCTGACGGGCGCGGCCCCACTGCGGCGTGCGCGACCACAGCAGGTCCATCATCAGGGCCGGGACCAGGAACAGCAGCGGGAATTCGGGCGGGATCAGCTGCGTGACCGCCACCGTCACCGGCCCCAGCTTGGGCTGGGCGGGAAACAGCGGAAAGATCCAGAGCAGCGCCAGCAGAAACGCCGAGTAGAGGAGGGCGGTGATGGTGGCTGCCCAGCGATGCCCGGTGGCGCGCCAGCTGGTGCACAGGATCACCGGCGCCAGCGCGGACACGAGGGCAAAGAACGCCGCGCGGTGCATGAAGACGCGGACGGTCTTCTCCATGAACAACGTCATCACCGCCAGCAGGATCATCGCCTGCACGTACAGGAAGAGCAGGGTCAGGCGCCGCTGCAGGTCGCCGCCGGCGCCGTTGCGTTTGCCAAGGACGAAGATGGCCGCGCCCAGGTGAATGGCCAGAATGCCGACGGCCAGAACAACGTGGGGTGGGCTGAGGATCTTGACGTCCAGGCCGTACGCGTTGTGCCACCAGTCGTCGAACGGCGCCGACGCCAGCATCGTCAGGCCGCCCCAGGCGGTGATGAAGGCGCCCAGAGGTCCACGAAACCAAAGCACCCGCACCGAATTTGCGCGCGCCGGCGAGGTGGCGCGAAAGCTGGCCGAGAGGATCTGCGAAGCCGACGCCACCGCGGCCAGCACGGCCGCCAGGTAGATCGCCACGTGCGGTGGTGACCAGAAGGTGTCGCGCCCGATCGAACGGTGCCAGGCGATGTCCCATTGCACGCCCAGCTGCACGGTGGTCGACGCGCCCAGCGCGCACCAGAGGTACCAGGGGATGACGCCGTTCATAGGATGTTTAGATTCTGAGTGAGCCTGACGGGCTGCACCAGTGCCCAACAATTATCTCAAGTTTCGGCGGGCACCGACCGAGAAGAGGCGCGTCGTTGTCGTTGAACCAAGGGTCGCGGTCATCGAGGTAACTTGACGGCGAGACCGTGGGTTGATAGAAGGCTGACGTTTTCGGGGTAGGTTGGTTGTTTGGTCGTTTGGATTGGTTGGGGAAGGGGAAGGGTGGACGATGCGATCATCAGTGGGTACGTCTGTTTGTCTGTTGGCGGTTCTGACCATCGGTTGTACTGAATCGGAGGAGCCGTCGGTCGCCGAGCCGGTCTTGGTGGCTGACCACGCGGCACTGGGGTTCATCGACGTGTCGAACTCCGCGGTCACGCCCTGGTGCGCGGCGACGCTGGTGGGGCCGCG